>NZ_JAGPXZ010001075.1:0-1510 GCF_018070305.1 Micromonospora sp. M51
AGCTGAGTCCCTCGGGGATGCGGTTGAGCCCGTCGACGGCGAGGACGTTGTGCGGCACGACCATGTGTTCGGCGAACCCGCCGTCGAAGTGGTATCCCATCGACACCTGGTTGGGGCACACGGTCATCCGGCCGCGCCGGCACTCCGCGCACGTACCGCAGGGGATGGCGGCGATGACCTGGACCCGGTCCCCCGGCCGCCAGCCGGTGACGTCGGCACCGACCTCGGTGATCTCACCGGCGATCTCGTGGCCCATGACGCGCGGCGGGGCGATGTGGTGGTGGCCGAAGCGGGAGATCTTCACGTCGGTGCCGCAGGTGGAGCATGCCCGGACGCGGATCATCACGTCGGTGGGGCCCGGCGTGGGCTCGGGCGCGTCCTCGATGCGGACGTCACCGGGTGCGTGGAATCGGACGACCTTCACGATGGGTTCCCCTCAAGGATGGTGATCACGTCATCGACACTCGTCGACTCTCGTAGCCGCTGCGCCTGCGCCGGGTCCATCAGCACAGTGGCGAGCTGGGCGAGGATGTCCACGTGCCCGTCGCCGGCGGCCGCGATGGCGACGCAGACCCGCACGTCGAACCCGTCCCAGTCGACGCCGTCGGGGAAGCGCAGCACCGCGAGGGTGTCGCGCTGGACCGACTCCTTGCTGTTCAGCGTGCCGTGCGGGATGGCGACGCCCTCCCCGATGTACGTGGAGACGCTCTGCTCGCGGGCGAGCCTAGCGTCCACGTACGCCGGGGCCACCGCGCCGACCTCGACGAGTACCTCGCCGCAGCGGCTGATCGCCTCGTCCCGCGATCCGGCCCGCTCGTCGAGCCGGATCGCGTCACGGGCCAGCAGCTCAGCCACTGAGCTCACCGCCGCGCTGCACCGCGTTCACGACCCTGGTGACGGCCGGGTCGCCGATGAACACCTGGATCGGCACGATCACCGTGTCCGGCGCGCTGACCCGGGCCCGGGCGACGAGCCCCTGGTGGCAGATGACCACGTCCGCGTCGGCGGGGATCGAGTTGACCGGCGTGTGCTCGACGGTCACCGCGTTCTTCGCCAGTTGCCGCCGAAGTTGGCTGGCCAGCATCACGCTGCTGCCCATGCCGGCGTCGCAGGCCACGACGACCTTCTTGATCTCGGTGCCGTTGATGGTGGACATGTGTTCAGACCTCCTGCTTCGCCGACTTGTCGAGGGTCTCGTCGGGGTCGACTGCCTTGTCCTCATCTGGGTGGTCAGCCGTCTTCTCGTCAGGGCCGACAGCGTCCGCGTCGGGCTCGCCGCGCCCGAAGCCGAGCAGGGCCGAGGCGACAGCGAAGGTGACGGCGGCGGCGACCACGACGCCGAGAACGACCCCGAAGTGGCCGCCCTGGGGGGTCACCGCGAGGTACGCGAAGATGCTGCCCGGCGAGGGGGTGGCGACCAGCCCCGCACCGGTGATCACGAAGGTGCCGACGCCGGCCGCACCCCCGGCGATCATGGCGAGGATCAGCTGCGGCTTCATCAGCACGTACG
>NZ_JAGPXZ010001076.1:0-1509 GCF_018070305.1 Micromonospora sp. M51
GTCCCGCACCGGGCATCTCACCGGCGAACGCGGTGCCGCTGCCTCCGCAGGAGCAGCGCGTGCCGGGCGCCAGCCTGGCTGCCGCCCCACCGGCCGACTACGCGCCCCAGGCCCAGTTCGCGCCGATCCCCGAGCAGCCCGCCTACGCCGAGCGGGAGACCCCGGACGCCGCCGCGCAGTACGGTGGCCGCCCCGAGGACTCCGCCGCGAGCGCCGCGGTGGTGCCCGCCCCGCGTACCTCACCGGAGTCCGGAGCGGGTCGTGCGGCGGTACCGGTGTCGGACGCCGAGTCGGCAGCCGGCGCGGCGGCCCGGGCCACGGCGAGCGCTTCGGTGCCGCTGGCCAGCCGGGTGATGCCCCCGACCGACCAGGCGATCCGACCGACCGGCACCGCCGCACCGCAACCCCGGGTGTACGGTCGCCCGGCTCGACCGGAGCCGGAGGCCGAGCCCGAGCCGGAGGCGTTCCAGGGCAACCCGGGCGGCGACCGTCAGGGTGCCCCGGAGTGGCAGAACGACGCGCCGCAGCCGGCCACGCCCGACTGGCAGAACGAGGGCCAGCGGCAGATCGCGCCCGACTGGCAGCACGACGCGCAACGGCAGGCGGGGTCCGGCTGGGGTGGCGACTCCCCGGCCGAGCCGCGCTTCGACGACCGGCAGCCCGCACCGAACCCGTTCAACGAGGCCCCGTCGGCGCCGCCGGCGTTCCCGCCCGGTGTGCCGTCCTTCGTCGACGCCCCGGGTAACAACAGGCCGGTGAACGGCGTTCGGCCGCACGCCGGTGCCGACCAGCCGGCGGACCAGTTCGGCGGCCCCGGCTCGCCGTCCGCCGGCACCGTGAACGGGACGTCGACCTTCGGTGCGCCGACCTTCGGTGGCCCCGGTTCCGGCGGGCCCGGCTTCGGCGCGCCGGCGGCCGAACCGGTGTCGGGCAGCGGCTTCCCGCCGTCGTTCCCGCCGCCGGCGCAGTCCGCGCCGTCCTGGGGCCAGGAGGTCAGCCCGACGGACCAGGGCCGGTTCGACGCGTTCAAGCCGGACGCCGACGAGCCGAAGGTGGAAGCACCGGCGCCGAAGGTGCGCAACGGCCGGGTGCTGGCCGCGGTGCTGATCGCCGCGGTGCTCATCCTGGCGGTGCCGCTCGGTCTGCTGCTGCTGCTCGGCAAGGTCGGCGGGGACGACGCGCCGGCCTTCGACCCGGCGGTCGGCACCTGCGTGAAGCAGTCCGGCGAGGGCGGCGCCTCGGCGGCGGACTGTGGCGAGGCGGGTGCGTTCACGATCGTCTCGAAGGTGGACGCCAAGGAGAAGTGCACCGACACGACGCAGCCCCACGTGGTGCTGCCGGGTGACGGCAGCAACCGGGTGCTCTGCCTGAAGCCGGCCGCAAAGTAGCTGCACCGACGGCGGGGTCACGGGCAACCGTGGCCCCGCCGTCGTCGTACCCGCAGGTGGTGTCGGTGACCACCAAATCTCGCCCCCTCCGGCCGGGTGCGGGCCGATGGTCAGGCACGAT
>NZ_JAGPXZ010001077.1:0-1508 GCF_018070305.1 Micromonospora sp. M51
CGGATCCTGGAGGCGTTCCAGCGCCTCGGTTTCCGGTTCAAGAGCGCCGACCTGGAGCGCGGTCACATCCGGGGCGTGCAGCAGACCCTGCCGTTCTACCAGGAGATCGAGTTCTTCGCCTCCCCGCAGTACGCGAGCACGATCAACGAGGTCGAGCTGACCTTCGTGACCAGCCAGCGCGGTGTGGAGGTCATCCTGGAGTGCGACAAGCGCGGCGGGTTCCTCAGCGCCGGGCACGACGCGTTCGGCCGCTACCAGGTGTCGCACACCGACGTCGACCGGGTGGACTGGGCGCAGGTCGTCGACGGTTGGCTGCGCGAGACCACGTCCCGCTACGGCAGCCTCCGCTCGCAGTACGGCCCGAGCCACGGGCACGGTCACGGCCGGGGTGGCATGGGCATGGGTGGGATGGTCGCCGGTGCGGCGCTCGGTGTCGCCGGCGGCATGATCGCCGGCGAGATGATCGAGGACGCGTTCGAGGGGGACTTCGGCGACTTCGGTGGCGACGAGTAGCCGTTCGACACGCGACGACGGTGGCCTCCGGGAGATCCTCCCGGAGGCCACCGTGCACTGTGAACCGGTCAGTGCCGGGCCTTGCGCTCCTCGCTGCTGCGCCAGTTGCTGCCGGCCTTGGCCAGACCACGGCTACCGAGGTAGCCCAGCGTCAGCAGGGTGATCAGGAACCAGGCATTGTCGGCCCGGAAGATGTCCACTCCAGCGGAGTTCTGACCGACGACCTGCGACGCGCCCAGTACGGCGGCCACCGCGATCAGGTAGATCCAGAACTCGGTGGTCTTGAACGCCTGCTTGGTCTCCGTACCAGGTGCCTGCATGTCGTTCCGACGCCCGTCGTGCATGACCGGCATCTGCTGCGTCTCTCGCATCGCAGCGGGATTCTGCGGGTCGTTCATGGGCCGGTTCATCGGCCGGGTGGAAGCAGCCTGCGTGCTCATCTGGTCCTCCTCAGGATGCGATGAGTCGTACCTGCATTCCCTCGCCCCGCTACCGCGTTTCGGCCACGGCACGGTTCGCTTTCGTGGCGGGGACAACCCCCGACTACCCGAGGCCCGGGAGCAGGTAACACCGATCGCCGGCCGGAAAAATCCGGCCGGCGATCGGGTGGTTCAGCGGGTCAGCGCAGGCCGTTGCGAATGGCCACGCGCACCAGAAGGTCCGGGTCGTCGGTGATGATGCCGTCGACGCCGAGGTCGATGACCCGCTGCATCACCGTCGCGTCATCGACGGTGTACGGGATCACCTTCAGGCCGTCGCGCGTCTGAAGCGTACGAACGTCCGGTCCGTGGAAGTTTGCCGGGTTGTCCCGCTGGTACACGTCGGCGGACGCGACGGTGCGCTGCTTCGGGTCGTGGACCTGCCCGTTTGCGGACTCCGTGCCAGCGCCGGCGGCCCGGGTCAGCTTGCCGAGGTCCTGGTACTTCCACCAGTCCAGCCCACCGGTCCACGGGCTCTTCACCGCCGGGTCGCCGTAGACCGCCTGCAGCGAGCAC
>NZ_JAGPXZ010001078.1:0-1508 GCF_018070305.1 Micromonospora sp. M51
TCGCCGCGCTGGCCCACCTGCCGGCCGCCGCCCTGGTCGGCGACCGGGACCGGCTGACCCCACCGCCGTGCGCCGAGTCGATCGCGGCGGCCCTGCCGGCCACCGAGCTGACCGTCTGCCCGGGTGCCGGGCACATGTTGATGATGGAACGCCCGGACGAGGTCAACGCCGCGCTCACCGGCGTGGTGCGGCGGGTGCTCGCCGAATCGCCGTCGGCCAGCTGCGACGTGACCCCGGCCGAGACGGGTGCCTGAGCACGTTCGCGCACCTCGGGCGCGGCGGGTCGAGCCCGGGGCCGTACCCTTCTGCGGTTGGCCCGCGCGGTTCCCGCCGCCTGCCGGCGACCTTTGAAGGAGCGTGCGTTGACCGACCAGAACGGCCTTGAGCAGGAGATCGCCGTCGAGCAACGACACCTCGACCGGGTGTACGCCCGACTGGCCGAGCTGCGGCAGTCGGCCGTCCGTGCCGAACGCGACGGCTACCGGATGGCACGGGTGGGCACGCACGGTGCCCTGGTCGAGCGCGACGCGATGGTCTTCCACGCGGCGCAACGGCGGCACACCCTGGACGCCGAGCACGAGGGGCTGGTCTTCGGCCGGTTGGACCTGCGCGACCGTCAGGTGCTGCACGTCGGGCGACTCGGGATCCGCGACGAGGACGCCGTCACACTTGTCGTCGACTGGCGTGCGCCGGCCGCCGCCGCCTTCTACCAGGCGACCCCGGCGCAGCCGCTGGACGTGGTGCGGCGCCGCACCATCCAGTCCCGCGCTGAGCGGGTCACCCGGATCGAGGACGACCTGCTGGACCCGACCGCCGCCCCGGAGGGGATGACTGTCGTCGGTGACGGCGCGTTGCTGGCCACCCTCTCCAAGGCCACCGGCCGGGGCATGCGCGACATCGTGGCGACCATCCAGCGGGAACAGGACGAGGCGATCCGCTCGCCCGGCTCCGGGGTGACGATCGTCGCGGGCGGCCCCGGCACCGGCAAGACCGCTGTCGCTCTGCACCGGGCCGCGTTCCTGCTGTACTCCGACCGCAGCCGCTACGCGGGCGGCGGCATCCTGGTGGTCGGCCCGTCGTCGGTCTTCGTCGAGTACATCGGCTCGGTGCTGCCGTCGCTCGGTGAGGACACCGCGACCCTGCACTCGCTGGGCACCCTCTTTCCGGGGATGACCGCCACCCGCACCGACCCGCCCGAGGTGGCGGCGGTGAAGGGCTCGCTGCGGATGCGCCGGGTGCTGGAGCGCGCGGCCCGCGACGCGGTGCCGGGCGGCCCGGGTGAGCTGCGGCTGCTCTACCGGGGCACGCTGCTGCGGCTGGACCGGGCCGCGCTGGACCGCATCCGGGACCGGGCGCTGCACCGCGGCGCACGACGCAACGAGGTGCGCCGGGCCGGTTTCGACGGGGTGTTCGCCGCGCTCTGGGCGCAGGCCCGTGAGCTGAGCAGCGGTCGACTGCCGGAGCAGCCGGCCTTCGAGGCGGAGATCGCCGAGCGGTCGGAGTTCCGG
>NZ_JAGPXZ010000108.1:0-12065 GCF_018070305.1 Micromonospora sp. M51
CGCCGAGCCGGCGGCCGCCGCCGGCAGCACCACCCGGGACGTGAAGGCACCGGACGACAAGTCGCCGCAGGTGCGTACCGCCGAGACCCGGCAGCCGGACGCGGGCACCGATGTGCCGGACGCGCCCGGCACGAAGGCCCCGGCGGACAGCAGCGGCACCGCGCCACAGGCCGGCGACGCGCGCTCGGCCGAGGCGGCCGGCGTGGCGGCCAACGCGCCGGCCGGCGACGGCAAGCCCGCCGGCGACGAGGCCGGGGCGCCGGAGCGCCACCTCACCGAAGCGAAGGCCGACACGGACGCCGACGGCGCCGGATCGGCTGACGCGAGCGAAACGGGGGCCCAGAAGTGACCACTCCCCGCCCGGAGACGCTGGCCAAGCTGACGCCGGTGCTGACCAAGCGCTGGCTGTCGCCGGACGCCTGGCGCATCGGCACGTACGAGCAGCTCGACGGCTACGCCGCGCTGCGCAAGGCGCTCAAGGCCCACCCGGACGACCTGATCCAGCTGATCAAGGACTCCGGGCTGCGCGGCCGGGGTGGCGCCGGTTTCCCGACCGGCCTCAAGTGGGGCTTCATCCCCCAGGGCGACGGTAAGCCGCACTACCTGGTGGTCAACGCCGACGAGGGCGAGCCGGGCACCTGCAAGGACCTGCCGCTGATGACCCACGACCCGCACGCGCTGGTCGAGGGCGTGATCATCGCGTCGTACGCGATCCGGGCCGCCCGCGCCTACATCTACATCCGGGGCGAGGCGGTGCACGCCGCGCGTCGGCTGCGCAACGCGGTCCAGGAGGCGTACGACAAGGGTTACCTCGGCCGGAACATCCTGCGCAGCGGCTACGACCTGGAGTTGGTGGTGCACTCCGGCGCCGGCGCGTACATCTGCGGCGAGGAGACGGCGCTGCTGGACTCGCTGGAGGGGTTCCGGGGCCAGCCCCGGCTGCGCCCGCCGTTCCCGGCCACCCACGGCCTGTACGCGAGCCCGACGGTGGTGAACAACGTCGGCACCATCGCCAGCGTGCCGCCGATCGTGCTCGGTGGGGCCGACTGGTGGAAGAGCATGGGCACCGAGAAGTCCTCCGGGCCGATGATCTACTCGCTCTCCGGGCGGGTCGCCAACCCGGGCCAGTACGAGTGCTCGATGGGTATCACGCTGCGCGAGCTGCTGGAGCTGGCCGGTGGCATGCAGCCCGGCCACAACCTGCGCTTCTGGACCCCGGGGGGCTCGTCCACCCCGCTGCTGGCCGCCGAGCACCTGGACGTGCCACTCGACTTCGAGGGGGTGGCGGCGGCCGGCTCGATCCTCGGCACCACTGCCACGCAGATCTTCTCGGACCAGGACTGCCCGGTCTACGCGACGTACCGGTGGTTGGAGTTCTACCACCACGAGTCGTGCGGCAAGTGCACCCCGTGCCGTGAGGGCAACTACTGGATGGTCCGGGTCTACCGGCGGATCCTCGCCGGTCAGGGCACCCACGAAGACCTGGACACCCTGCTGGACACCTGTGACAACATCCTCGGCCGGTCGTTCTGCGGCCTGGGTGACGGCGCGACCAGCCCGGTGACCTCCTCGCTGAAGTACTTCAAGCAGGACTACCTCGACTACATCGAGGGTCGTAAAGCTCCCAAGCTGTCGGAGAAGACCTTGGTGGGTGCGCACTGATGAGCGCGAGGAACGAGCTTGCGAGTCCCGCAGTCGCGAATGAAGGGCGACTCTGATGACCGACGTAGCCAAGCAGACCGAGACCGTCACCCTCACCATCGACGGCGTCCAGGTCACCGCCCCCAAGGGGGCACTGCTGATCCGGGTCGCCGAGCAGATGGGCACCGAGATCCCCCGGTTCTGCGACCACCCGCTGCTGGCCCCGGCCGGCGCGTGCCGGCAGTGCCTGGTCGAGGTGGAGGGGCAGCGCAAGCCGGTCGCCTCCTGCACCCAGACCGTCGCCGACGGCATGGTGGTCCGCACCCAGATCACCTCCCCGGTGGCCAAGAAGGCGCAGGAGGGGGTGATGGAGCTGCTGCTGCTCAACCACCCGCTGGACTGCCCGATGTGCGACAAGGGTGGTGAGTGCCCGCTGCAGAACCAGGCTATGTCCACCGGCCGCACCGACTCGCGTTTCCACGAGCACAAGCGGGAGTACGAGAAGCCGATGGCGATCAGCAGCCAGGTGCTGCTGGACCGCGAGCGGTGCGTGCTCTGCCAGCGGTGCACCCGGTTCTCCGAGGAGATCGCCGGCGACAAGTTCATCGACCTGATGGGCCGGTCGTCCGCTGAGGAGATCAACATCTACCGGGACGACGCGTACGGCGTGGAGTCCGGGGAGGACAGCGGGGACGTCCCGTTCAACTCCTACTTCTCCGGCAACACCGTGCAGATCTGCCCGGTGGGAGCGTTGACCGGTGCCCAGTACCGGTTCCGCGCCCGCCCGTTCGACCTGGTCTCCAGCCCGAGCGTCTGCGAGCACTGCTCGGCCGGCTGCGGGCAGCGCACCGACTGGCGGCGCGGCAAGGTGCTGCGCCGGCTGGCCGGCGACGAGCCGGAGGTCAACGAGGAGTGGAACTGCGACAAGGGCCGGTGGGGCTTCCAGTACACCCGGGCCGCCGACCGGCTGACCACGCCGCTGGTCCGCGACGAGCAGACCGGTGAGCTGCGCGAGGCGTCCTGGAGTGAGGCGCTCACGGTCGCTGCCGAGGGGCTGCACACGGCTCGGGAGAGCGGGCAGGGCACCGCGGTGCTCACCGGCGGTCGGCTGACCGTCGAGGACGCGTACGCGTACGCCAAGTTCGCCCGGGTCGCGTTGAACACCAACGACATCGACTTCCGGGCCCGACCGGTCTCCCGCGAGGAGGCCGACTTCCTGGCCAGCTCGGTCGCCGGGGTCACCGACGTCACCTACACCGACGTGGAAAACGCGCCGGCGGTGGTGCTGGTCGGCCTGGAGCCCGAGGAGGAGTGCCCGATCCTCTTCCTGCGGCTGCGCAAGGCGTACCTGAAGAAGACCCTGACGGTGTACGCGCTGGCGCCCTTCGCCACGCGCGGCCTGGAGAAGCTCGGTGCCAAGCTGGCCCGGGTGGTGCCGGGCGAGGAGGCCAGCGTGCTCGCCGAGCACGCCACGGTCAGCGAGGCGCTGAGCGCCCCGGGCGCGATCCTGATCGTCGGCGAGCGGTTGGCCACCGTGCCGGGTGGGCTCTCCGCCGCGGCCGACGTGGCCCGGCGTACCGGCGCGAAGCTGGCCTGGGTGCCGCGGCGCGCTGGTGACCGCGGCGCGGTCGACGCGGGCTGCCTGCCCAACCTGCTGCCCGGTGGACGCCTGGTGACCGAACCGGCCGCTCGGGCCGAGCTGGGTGAGGCGTGGGACATCCCGGCCGGGGTGATCCCCAGCCAGGCCGGCCGGGACACCGACGGCATCCTGAGCGCGGCGGCCAACGGGCAGCTCGGCGCGCTGGTCGTCGGAGGTGTCGACCCGGCCGACCTGGCCGACCCGCGACTGGCCGAGTCCGCCCTGGACGCGGTGCCGTTCCTGGTCAGCCTTGAGCTGCGCGCCAGCGCGGTGACCCGGCGGGCGAACGTGGTGCTGCCGGTCGCCCCGGTGGCCGAGAAGGCCGGCAGCTTCCTGGACTGGGAGGGTCGGCTGCGCCCGTTCGAGGCGGTCCTGAACACCACCGCGATGACCGACGGCCGGGTGCTCGACGCGCTGGCCGCGCTGCTCGACGTGCGCCTCGGCACCGCCGACGTGCTGAGCGTGCGCCGCGAGCTGGGCACGCTGCCGGCGACGCGGATGTCGCGGCCGGCCGCGCCGTCGGTCGCGCCGGGCCGGGTGCCGGAGCCGAAGGCCGGGGAAGCCGTGCTGGCCACCTGGCACCAGCTGGTGGACCTCGGCACCCTGACCGAGGGCGACGAGAACCTCGCCGGCACCGCCCGTCCGCCGGTGGTCCGGCTGGGTAAGGGCACCGCCGAGGCGCTCGGTGTGGTCGACGGTGACGCCGTCACTGTCGGCACCGACCGGGGGGCGCTGACCCTGCCCGCGGAACTCACCGAGATGCCGGACGGCGTGGTCTGGCTGCCGACCAACTCACCCGGCTCGACAGTGCGGCGCAGCCTTGGGGCGACGTCCGGCGCGGTCGTCCGGATCTCCGTCCCCGCACCGAGTACGGCCATTCCGGCCGGGCGCGTGGCGGCCGACGAGACCGGTCTCCCGGGTCCGCTCCTTAACTCCGGGGGTAACCAGTGACTCCGTCAATCCTCGCCCAGGACCCCACGCTGGCCGACTTCGGCCGGGATCCGTGGTGGCTGGTTCTCGGCAAGATTGTCTTCGCGTTCGCCTTCGGGCTGCTGGCCACCCTGCTCGGTGTCTGGTTCGAGCGGCGCGTCGTGGGTTACATGCAGGTGCGGCCCGGCCCCAACCAGGTCGGCCCGTTCGGCCTGCTGCAGACCCTCGCCGACGGTCTGAAGATGGCCTTCAAGGAGGACATCCTGCCGAAGGCGGCCGACAAGGTCGTGTACTTCTTCGCCCCGACCATCTCGGTGATCTGCGCGGTCACCGCGCTGTCGGTGGTGCCGTTCGGCCCGATGGTGAGCATCTTCGGTCACCACACCCCGTTGCAGGTCACCGATGTGCCGGTGGCGGTGCTGCTGCTGCTCGCCTGCTCCTCGATGGGCGTCTACGGCGTCGTCCTGGGTGGTTGGGCGTCCGGTTCGACGTACCCGCTGCTCGGTGGTCTCCGGTCGAGCGCCCAGATGATCTCCTACGAGGTCGCGATGGGGCTGAGCATCGTGGCGGTCTTCATGACCGCCGGCACGATGAGCACCAGCGGGATCGTCGCCGCTCAGGGAGACGGCACCGAGCTGACCATCTTCGGCCAGACGGTTCCGGCCCCGGGCTGGTACGCGATCCTGCTGCTGCCGAGCTTCATCATCTTCTTCATCGCCACAGTGGGTGAGACCAACCGGGCACCGTTCGACCTTCCCGAGGCCGAGTCCGAGCTGGTCGCCGGCTTCATGACCGAGTACAGCTCGCTGAAGTTCGCGCTCTTCATGCTCAGCGAGTACGTCGCGATGGTGACCATGTCCGCTGTCACCACGACGCTGTTCCTGGGCGGGTGGCGGGCACCCTGGCCGATCACCATCTGGGAGGGCGCCAACTCCGGTTGGTGGCCGATGCTCTGGTTCTTCGGCAAGGTGATCGCGCTGGTCTTCGTCTTCGTGTGGCTGCGGGGCACGCTGCCCCGGCTGCGGTACGACCAGTTCATGCGGCTCGGCTGGAAGGTGCTGCTGCCGATCAACCTGGTCTGGATCCTGGTCCTGTCGGGCCTGCGCTCCATCGAGGACTGGGACACCCGCGGCAAGATGATCGCCGTCGGTATTCCGGCCGGCATCCTGCTGATCGCCACGATCTTCTGGCCCAGCCGGCGTCCGAAGCCGAAGCCGACGACGCAGGAACAGGTCGACAACCGGCCGCACGGGAGCTTCCCGCTGCCGCCGATGGATCTTCAGGTACCACCGAGCCCGCGTATCACGCGCGTGGTCGCCGAGCGGGAGCCGGCCAACATCGTTGCCGGCTCGGACTCCAGGGAGGTGTGACGTGGGCGCGATCACCGGAACGTTCAAGGGATTCGGTGTCACCTTCTCGCACATGTTCAGGAAGGTCGTCACCACCGACTACCCGTTCAAGCCGCCGGTGTCGGCGCCGCGCTACCACGGGCGGCACATCCTCAACCGGCACCCGGACGGCCTGGAGAAGTGCATCGGCTGTGAGCTGTGCGCCTGGGCCTGCCCGGCGGACGCGATCTATGTCGAGGGTGGCGACAACACCGACGAGCAGCGCTTCTCGCCGGGTGAGCGGTACGCCAGCATCTACCAGATCAACTACGCCCGGTGCATCTTCTGCGGGTTGTGCATCGAGGCCTGCCCGACCCGGTCGCTGACCATGAGCAACGAGTACGAGCTGGCCCGGGACAACCGGCAGGACCTGATCTTCACCAAGGAGCAGTTGCTCGCGCCGTTGCTGGAGGGCATGGAGCAGCCGCCGCACCCGATGCGGCTGGGTGACAGCGAGAAGGACTACTACGTCGGCGCGCTGGACAACCCGGGCACCTCCGCCGGTGCGGAGACGTCACCGATGGGCCCCGGCCGCTACCAGGTCGAGGAGCACCCCGGCGTGACGTTCCCGGGCGCCGAGCAGGCCGCCCAGCGGGTCGCGGCCGGCAAGGGAGAGAACGCATGACCACGTCTACGGTGCTGGCCGCGGCGGGTGCGGTGTCCGGCGGCGAGGAGGTCACCTTCTGGATCCTCGGGCCGCTCGCACTGATCGGCGCGATCGGGATGGTGGCGGCCCGCAACGCGGTGCACTCCGCGCTCTGGCTGGTGCTCACCATGCTCTGCCTGGGCGTCTTCTACGTGCTCCAGGCCGGGCCGTTCATCGGCATGGTGCAGATCATCGTCTACACCGGCGCGATCATGATGCTCTTCCTCTTCGTGCTGATGCTTGTCGGCCGGGATTCCACCGACTCGCTGATCGAGACGTTGCGCGGCCAGCGGGTCGCCGCGATCGTGCTGGGGCTGGGCTTCGCCGGTCTGGTGGGCGGCGCGCTCTACCGGGCGCTGGAGGGCACCACGGCGGTCGGCCTGGAGCAGGCCAACGCGGAGGGCAACGTGCAGGGCATCGCCCGACTGCTCTTCACCAAGTACGTCTTCGCGTTCGAGCTGACCTCGGCGCTGCTGATCACCGCGGCGGTCGGCGCCATGGTGCTCGCGCACATCGAGCGCCGCAAGCAGGACAAGGTCGACCAGGTGTCGACGATGCGGGCGCGGTTCGCGCCGGGCAACTACCCCGGCCCGAAGCCCGGCCCCGGCGTCTTCGCGACCTCGTCCTCGGTGGCCACCCCGGCCCGACTGCCGGACGGCCGCCTCTCGGAGCGGAGCACGCCGGAGATCCTGCCGGTGCGGGAGCTGACCGCGCAGGAGACCACGCTGAAGGGGACAGACTCATGACGCCTGACTACTACCTGGTCCTCGCGGCGGTGCTGTTCACCATCGGTGCCGCCGGGGTGCTCGTCCGGCGCAACGCGCTCGTGCTGTTCATGTGCGTGGAGCTGATGCTCAACGCGGCCAACCTGACGCTGGTCACCTTCAGCCGGATCAACGGTGACCTCAACGGTCAGATCATGGCGTTCTTCGTGATGGTGGTGGCGGCGGCCGAGGTCGTGGTCGGGCTCGCGATCATCATGTCCATCTTCCGGACGCGACGCTCCGCGAGCGTCGACGACGCCAACCTGCTGAAGTACTAGAGGGGTCCACCGGTGGAAGAGACTGTGGAATACGCCCAGGCCACGGGGCTGCTCGGGGGCGTCTGGCTGCTGGTGGCGATCCCGCTGGTCAGCGCGGCCATCCTGCTGCTGCTCGGCCGCCGGGCCGACCGCTGGGGGCACTGGTTGGGCGTCGCTGCCATCGGCGCCGCGTTCGTGCTCGGCCTGAGCTTCTTCTTTCAGCTGCGTGGCCTGGAGAACAAGTCGGTCGAGCTGAGCCTCTGGGACTTCATCGCGGTCGGTGATCTGCGCGTCGACTTCGGCCTGCTGTTCGACCCGCTGGCCGCGGTCTTCGTACTGCTGATCACCGGGGTGGGTTTCCTGATCCACCTGTACGCGGTGGAGTACATGTCGCACGACGCGGGCCGTCGTCGGTTCTTCGCGTACTTCAACCTGTTCGTCGCGGCGATGCTGCTGCTGGTGCTCGGCAACAACTACGTGATGCTGTACTTCGGCTGGGAGGGCGTCGGTCTGGCGTCGTACCTGCTGATCTCTTTCTGGACCGAGCGGCCGAGCGCGGCCACCGCCGGCAAGAAGGCGTTCCTGATGAACCGGGTCGGCGACGCCGGCCTGGCCATCGGCATCTTCATCATGTTCGCCACCCTGGGCACCACCCAGTACGACGAGGTGTTCAACGGTGTCGGCGCGCTGACCGGCACCACGGTGCTGGTCCTCGGCCTGTTGCTGCTGCTCGGCGCGGCCGGTAAGTCCGGTCAGTTCCCGCTCCAGGCGTGGTTGCCGGACGCGATGGAGGGCCCGACCCCGGTGTCGGCGCTCATCCACGCCGCCACCATGGTCACCGCCGGTGTCTATCTGATCGCCCGGTCCAACCCGATCTTCTCCGCCAACTCGACGCTGCAACTCGTGGTGGTCAGCGTCGGCGCGCTCACCCTGCTGATCGGCTGCATCATCGGCGCGGCCAAGGACGACATCAAGCGGGTGCTCGCCTGGTCGACGGTGAGCCAGATCGGCTACATGTTCCTCGGTGTCGGTCTCGGCGGCGCGGCGTACGCGTTGGCCATCGTGCACCTGCTGGCGCACGGTTTCTTCAAGGCCAACATGTTCCTGGGCGCCGGCTCGGTCATGCACGGGATGAAGGACCAGGTCGACATCCGCCGCTTCGGTGGCCTGTCGAAGCACATGAAGATCACCTGGCTGACCTTCATGATGGGCTGGCTGGCCATCATCGGCATGTTCCCCTTCTCCGGCTTCTTCTCCAAGGAGCCGATCATCGTGGCCGCCTTCGAGCGGGACGACTGGACCGCCTGGCTCTTCGGAGGGGCGGCGCTGCTCGGCGCCGGGCTGACCGCGTTCTACATGACCCGGCTGTTCGTGCTCACCTTCCACGGCCCGCAGCGGTGGACCGAGGACATCGAGCACCCGCACGAGTCGCCGAAGCTGATGACCATCCCGCTGATCCTGCTGGCGGTCGGCTCGGTCGGTGCCGGCTTCCTGCTCTCCACGTCCGTTCCGGACTGGCTGACCCAGACCGCCGGGCTGGGCGGCGAACACGCCGAGCACGAGGCGGTCCTCTCGCACGCCGTGATCACCACGCTGTCGCTGCTGGTCACCGTGCTCGGCGCCGGGCTCGCCTGGTTCCTCTTCCGGGCCGGTACGGCCACCGCGCCGCAGCCGGCCGGGGTGCTGGTCACCGCCGCCCGGCGCAACCTCTACACCGACGCCGTCAACGAGGCGGTCTTCGAGAAGCCGGGCATCTTCCTCACCCGGGCGCTGGTGTACCTCGACAACCGGGGCGTCGACGGGCTCGTCAACGGGCTCGCCGCCGCGGTCGGCGGTGGCTCGGGTCGCCTCCGCCGGATGCAGACCGGCTTTGTCCGCTCGTACGCCACCTCGATCCTGGCCGGTGCGCTGCTGGTGATGGCGGCGTTCCTGGCGGTGCAGGCGGGGTGGTTGGCGTGATCGACCTCAATACGCCCGTCCCCGCCGGCGGACCACGCAGTGACGACGGAGGTAAGGCCGCATAATGTCCAACTTCCCGTTCCTCTCGGTGCTCACCGTGGCGCCGCTGGTGGGCGCCCTGGTGGTGGCCTTCCTGCCGCGCCACCGCCCGGAGCTGGCCAAGCAGGTGGCGTTCGCCTGGTCGCTGCTCGTGCTGGTGCTCTCGGTGGTGATGTGGGTCAGCTTCAACGCCGGCGGTGACCGGTTCCAGTTCCGCGAGTCGTACTCGTGGATTCCGAACTGGGGGGTCAGCTTCACCTTCGCCGCCGACGGCATCGCGTTGGTGATGCTGATGCTGATCGCGGTGCTGGTGCCGCTGGTGATCCTGGCGTCCTGGCACGACGCCGAGTCGTCGAAGCGGTCGGTGCCCGTCTACTTCGCGCTGCTGCTGGTCCTCGAGTGCACGATGATCGGCGTCTTCGCGGCCGCCGACGTCTTCCTGTTCTACGTGTTCTTCGAGGTCATGCTGGTGCCGATGTACTTCCTCATCGGCAGCTACGGCGGCCACCAGCGGCAGTACGCGGCGGTGAAGTTCTTCCTCTACTCGCTGGTCGGCGGTCTGTTCATGCTGGCCGCGGTGATCGGCCTGTGGGTGGTCGGCGGGAAGACCTTCGACTGGCAGGCGCTCTCGCAGGTCGACATCAGCACCGGCACCGAGCGGTGGCTGTTCCTCGGCTTCTTCCTCGCGTTCGCCATCAAGGCGCCGTTCTTCCCGTTCCACACCTGGCTGCCCGACGCCGGTGGGGCCGCCCCGGCGGGCGCGGCGGCGCTGCTCGTCGGGGTGCTGGACAAGGTCGGCACCTTCGGCATCCTGCGGTACTGCCTGCCGTTGTTCCCGGAGGCGTCGAAGTGGTTCGCACCGTGGGCGCTGGCCCTGGGCGTGATCGGCATCGTCTACGCCGCGCTGCTGGCGGTCGGCCAGAACGACCTCAAGCGGCTGGTGTCGTACACCTCGATCGCGCACTTCGGCTTCATCGGGGTGGGCATCTTCGCCTTCACCACGCAGGCCGGCACCGGCGCGGTGCTCTACATGCTCAACCACGGCCTGGCCACCGGCCTGCTCTTCCTGGTGGTGGGCATGCTGATCGCCCGGCGCGGCTCGTCCTTGATCAGTGACTTCGGTGGCGCGGGCAAGCTGGTCCCGGTGCTCGCCGGGGTGCTGTTCTTCGCCGGTCTCGCCACGCTGGCGTTGCCCGGCACCGCGCCGTTCATCTCCGAGTTCCTGGTGCTGATCGGCACGTTCACTGTGAACAAGCCGGTAGCGGTCATCGCGACGCTCGGCATCATCCTGGCCGCCGCGTACGTGCTGTGGATGGTGCAGCGCACCACCCAGGGCACGTTGAACCCGGCGCTGACCGAGGTCGACGGCATGCGCCGGGACCTCAACCTGCGCGAGAAGGTCGTGGTTGCCCCCCTGATCGCGCTGATCGTGCTGCTCGGCTTCTTCCCCAAGCCGGTCACTGACGTGATCAACCCGGCCGTCCAGGCGACCATGGACGACATCGGCAGAACCGACCCGGCGCCGTCCGTGGGCGGCACCGTCCAGGAGGCGGCTCGGTGAGCGCGAGGAGTGAGCTTGCGAGCCCCATCCGCCCGCGCGAGGAGAGAGCGAAGCGAGCCCCGCAGTCGCGGGCAGAGGCTTGCGCAGTCGCGAACGAAAGGTCGGCACTGTGACCGAGTTGAAACTGCCGTCGATCGAGTACGCGGCGATCGCTCCGATCCTGATCATGCTGGGCGCCGCGCTGTTCGGTGTGCTGGTCGAGGCCCTGGTGCCGCGGCGCTGGCGGCATCTGGTGCAGTTGACGTTGGCGCTGCTCGCGGTGCTCGCGGCACTGACCATGGTGGTCCTCAGCGCCGACGAGCGGATCATCACCGTCGGGCAGGCCCTCGCCATCGACGGGCCGACGCTCTTCCTCCAGGGCGCGATCCTGGTGCTGGCCGCCATGGCGCTGCTGCTGATCGGTGACCGCTCGGTCGAGCGTGGCGGGGCGTTCGTCGCCCAGGCCGCGGTGACCGCCGAGTCGGCCGACGACCGGCGGCAGGCCGAGGGGCGCAACGGTCTCACCGAGGTCTACCCGCTCACCACGTTCGCGATCGGCGGCATGCTGATCTTCGTGGCGGCGAACGACCTGCTGACCATGTTCATCGCGCTGGAGGTCTTCTCTCTGCCGCTCTACCTGCTCTGCGCGCTGGCCCGTCGCCGGCGTCTGCTGAGCCAGGAGGCGGCGATGAAGTACTTCCTGCTCGGCGCGTACGCCTCCGCGTTCTTCCTGTTCGGCGTGGCCCTGATCTACGGCTTCACCGCCGGCATCCCGGGCCGCTCGGCCGGCGTCGACTTCGCGACCATCCACGCGGCGGTGAGCGAGTCGCCGGCCAGCCCGGTGCTGCTCTTCGCCGGCATGGCGCTGCTCGCCATCGGTCTGCTCTTCAAGGCGGCGGCGGCCCCGTTCCACGTCTGGACCCCGGACGTCTACCAGGGTGCTCCGACCCCGGTCACCGGGTTCATGGCGGCCTGCACCAAGGTCGCCGCGTTCGGTGCGCTGCTGCGCGTCTTCCAGGTCGCGTTCGCCGACGCCAACTGGGACTTCACCCCGGTCCTCGGCGCGGTGGCGGTGCTGACCATGCTGGTCGGTGCGGTGCTCGCGGTCACCCAGACCGACATCAAGCGGCTGCTCGCGTACTCCTCGATCGCCAACGCCGGCTACCTGCTGGTCGGTGTGTTGGCGCCGAGCCGTGACGGGCTCGCCGGCACGATGTTCTACCTGGTCGCGTACGGCTTCTCGGTGTTGGCGGCGTTCGCCG
>NZ_JAGPXZ010001079.1:0-1506 GCF_018070305.1 Micromonospora sp. M51
TGGCCCTCCTTGCCGGCCCCGATCAGGGTGCGGCCACGCACCGCACCGGCGCCGTCGGTGGCGACGATCATGCCGCTGACCTGCTTCTCCACCGGCAGCTTGTCGTACGCGGCGGTGACCGTCACGGTGGCGGTGCCGCCGGCCGGCACGGTGACCCGGTCGGCGGAGAGCGCGAACAGACCGGTCGGCGCGGTGGCCGCGTCGAGGGCCAGCTTGAGCGCGACCGGCGTGCCGCCGACATTGGTGTAGGTGACGGTGCGGTCGACGGTCATGCCCGGCTGCTGCGGCCACGCCTGGAAGCCGGAGTACGCGCTCGGGGTGGCGAAGACGGTGGCGTGCGCGGCGGCCACCGCGTCGACCCGACCGGCACCCGCCTGGTACGGGGTGTACCCGGGGGTGGCCTTGACCGTGCTGACCAGCGCTTCCTTGATGCGCTGACCGGTCCAGTCCGGGTGCGCGGCGGCGACCAGCGCGGCCGTGCCGGCCACGTGTGGGGTGGCCATCGACGTGCCGCTCATCAGCGTGTAGTCACCGGAGCCGCCCCGCACCAAATGCGAGCGGGCGGCCAGGATGTCCACGCCAGGGGCGGTGATCTCGGGCTTGAGCCCGCCGTCGCCGGCGCGTGGGCCCTGGCTGGAGAAGTCGGCGAGGTGGTCGGTGGCGTCGACGGCGCCGACGGTGAGCGCCGAGTTCGCGGCACCCGGGCTGCCGATCGTGGCCGGGCCGCTGTTGCCGGCGGCGATCACGAAGAGGGCGCCGGTCTCGGCGCTGAGCCGGTCGACCGCCTGGCTCATCGGGTCGCTGCCGTCGGTGGACTCGCCACCCAGGCTCATGCTGACCACCCGGGCCTTCTGCTCCCGGGCCGCCCACTCCATGCCGGCGATGATCCAGGAATCCTGCCCGCTGCCCTCGCTGTTGAGCACCTTGCCGATGTGCAGCCGGGCACCGGGGGCAACACCCCGCTCGGCGCCACCGGACGCGGCGCCGGTGCCGGCGATCGTCGAGGCGACGTGCGTGCCGTGGCCCTTGTAGTCGAGGATGTCGGGCTCCGACGGCACGAAGCTGCTGGACTCGGCGATCTGGCCGAGGAGGTCCGGGTGTTCGGCGTCCGCCCCCGAGTCGAGCACCGCGACGTCGACACCGGCGGCGGTGTTGCCCTCGGCCCACAGCGTCGGCGCGCCGATCTGCGCGGTGGACTCGGCCAGGTCGGCGTGCACCCGGCCGTCCAACCAGACCTTCGCGATGCCGTTGGCCAGGGTCGGGGCGTCGCCCGTACGTCGGGTCGAGCCGGCGGTGAGCGCGGTCCAGAACCGGTCGGCGGTGGCGCGTTGGCGGGTCAGCGCCGCTCCCTGCACGCTGTCCAACGGTCGGACCAGCTCGGCGCCGTCCAGTGCGGGCCGGGTGCGGTTGCGGGCCGCCGCGTCGGTCATCGTGACGATCAGCGGGAGCGCGTCGGTGTGCGCGTCGTCGTAGCCGTCGGCGATGAGGTCGGTGACGTTGAACAGT
>NZ_JAGPXZ010001080.1:0-1498 GCF_018070305.1 Micromonospora sp. M51
TCGGCCACGTCCAGGATGCCCGCGCAGCGGACCACGGCCGGGACGCCGAGGGTCCGGGCCAGGATCGCGGTGTGGCTGGTCGGCCCGCCCTCGGCCGTGACCAGGCCCAGCACCAGGTCCGGTTCGAGACCGGCGGTGTCGGCGGGCGCCAGGTCGCTGGCGATGAGCAGGTACGGGTGGCCGGGGTCCGGCACGCCCGGCATCGGCTGCCCGAGACACGCCGCGACGAGGCGGTCCCGCAGGTCGTCGAGGTCGCTGACCCGCTCGGCGAGGTACCCGCCCGCGGCTTCGAAGGCGGCCCGGTGCCCGGCGAGCACGTCGGTGAGCGCGTGCGGCGCGTCCGCGCCGCCGTCGATCGCGATGTCGGCCGCGTCGATCAGTGTCTCGTCCTGCGCCATCATGACCTGGGCGCGCAGGACCTCGGCGGCGGTCGCGTCCACTGCGGTGTCAGCGCGACGGGTCAGGTCGGCGGCGACGACGAGGACGGCTTCCCGCACGGCCGCCTTCTCGGCAGCGGGATCAACGGTCTCCGCCGACGGCGGCAGGGCCGGCGGCGGGGCCAGCCGGTAGACCGGCCCCGCCGCACCACCGGGGCTGGCCCCGATTCCCCGAAGTTCACGCATCGACGGCGTCCAGATCACGTTCGAGGAGGTCGGCCAGGGTGTCGACGGCGGCCTGCGCGCCGTCGCCGCCGGCCTCCAGCGTGACCTCGGTGCCCTTCTTGGCGCCGAGCGACAGCACGCCGAGCATGCTGCGGGCCGGCACGGGCTTCTTGTCGCCGGTGCGGATGGTGACCAGCACCGGCTGCTTCGCCGCCTCGGCGACGAACAGCGCCGCCGGGCGGGCGTGCAGCCCGCTGGCGGAGCCGACGAGGACTGTTCTGGTGGGCAACGGATCCTCCTACGGTTCGATCGTCACCTTGATCGCTTCGCCCCGCGCCACGATGCCGAAGGCGTCGAGGGCGCGGTCGAGCGGCAGGCGGTGGGTGATGAGATCGGCGACCGGCACGGAGCCGTCGGCGATGAGTCGCAGCGCCTCCTTGTTGTGTTCCGGGCTGGAGCCGTTGGCACCGACGATGGTCAGTTCGCGGTAGTGCACGAGGTTGGAGTCCAGGGAGATGACCGGCTTGTCCTTCGGCAGGCCGCCGAAGAAGCTGATCCGGCCCTGCCGTGCGGTCATCTGCACCGCCTGCTCCTGGGCGGCGCCGGCGGCCGTGGCGGTGATGACGACGTCGGCACCCCGGCCCTCGGTGAGCTTGAGCACCGCGTCGACGACGTCGGTCTCGGCGCCGCAGATCGCCGCGTCCGGCTGCACCAGGTTGGCGGCCAGGTCGAGGCGTTCGCGGTTGAGGTCGACGAGGAACACCCGGGCCGCGCCGCGTGCCCGGGCCAGGCGGACGTGCAGGCAGCCGATCGGCCCGGAGCCCACGACGACCACGTCGTCGCCCTTCCCCACACCGGCGAGGTTCTGGCCGTTGAGGACGCAGGCGAGGGGTTCG
>NZ_JAGPXZ010001081.1:0-1494 GCF_018070305.1 Micromonospora sp. M51
TGCTGGTGGTCGCCGTCCTCGCCCGCATCCCGCTCACCGCGACCGGGGTGACGCTGACCTTCCACGTGGTGTTCGACCTCGGCCGCGGTTACGGGGCCGCCGGCCTGGTCGGTGCGGCGGTCACCGTCGGCGCGGCGATCGGCGGGCCGATTCTCGGTCGGCTGGTGGACCAGCGGGGTCTCCGCCCGGTCCTGGTGCTCACCGGCATCGCGGAGGCGATCTTCTGGTCCACCGCGCCCACACTGCCGTACCCAGTGCTCCTGCCCGCCGCGTTCGTGGCCGGCTCGCTGGCCCTGCCGATCTTCTCGGTGGTCCGTCAGTCGATCGCCGCGTTGGTCCCGGAGGACCAGCGCCGCCCGGCGTACGCGTTGGACTCGATGTCGGTGGAGCTGTCGTTCATGATCGGCCCGGCGTTGGCCGTCGCGCTGGTCACCGCGATCTCCGCGCAGACCACCATGTACCTGGTCGGCGGCGGCATCGTGGCCGCCGGCATCGCCCTGTGGCTGGTCAACCCGCCGATCCGCGAAGCCACCACCGGGGAGCCCAGCGGACCGGCCCAGCGGGTGCCTCGCCGGCAGTGGCTGACGCCACGGCTGCTCGCCGTACTGGCCCTCAGCACCGCTGCAACACTGGTGCTCGGCGGCACCGACGTGGCGGTGGTCGCGGTGCTCCGGGCCAGCGGTGAGGTCGGTTGGACTGGCGCGGTGCTGGCCATCTGGGCGGTCGCCTCGCTGGCCGGCGGGTTCGCCTACGGGGCCGTGCACCGATCGTTCTCCCCACTGGCGTTGACCGCCGCACTCGCCCTGTGCACCATCCCGGTCGGGCTGGGCGGCGCGCACTGGTGGCTGCTGTGCCTGGCGCTGATCCCGGCCGGTGCGCTCTGCGCGCCGACCATCGCGGCCAGTTCGGACGCGGTCAGCCGCCTGGTCCCGGCCCAGGTACGCGGTGAGGCGATGGGACTGCACGGCTCGGCGGTCACCGTGGGCATCGCGATCGGTGCGCCGCTCGCCGGAGCGGTGATCGACGCCAGCTCGCCGGCCTGGGGTTTCGTGGTCACCGGGGCACTCGGCGCGCTGGTCACGGTGGTGGTGCTCCCGATCGAGCTGCGTCGCCGTCGCGCCGCCGCGACCACCCCACCGCCCGTCGAGGCGGACCTCACCCCCGCCGCCCGCTAACGGTCTGACCCAGGCCGGACCGGACCGGACCGGACTGAGGCAGCTCCGCCGGCAGGCGAGCCGGAACGGGTCGGGGCAGCCGTGCGCCGACCTAATTGGGTGGGTGTGTCGCCCGGCAGTTTCCGGCCGGCGCGCTGTCTGGGGCAGCAAGGTACCGGGGTGACTGCGGATCGAGGTGGCCACCGGGCCTCCGGGCCACCGGGCCACCGGGCCACCGGGCGACCGGGCCACCGGGCCTCCGGGCCACCGGGCCACCGGGCCACCGGGCCACCGGGCCTCCGGGCCACCGGGCCACCGGGCCACCGGGCCACCGGGCGAC
>NZ_JAGPXZ010001082.1:0-1494 GCF_018070305.1 Micromonospora sp. M51
CCACGGCCCGTACCGGATCATCAGATCCCGTTCGCTGCCGGCGACCCAGGCCGTCGCCGGACGGACCCCCAGCAGGGCCAGCATCGGCCGGAACGCCGCATCGAAGCGGAACGGAAATCGCGTGGCGACGCCGGTCATCGGGCGCCGGGCCGCGCGGTGGGTCGCGACACCGGGCCGCCCGGCCGCAGCGGGCCGGGCCGCGCGGGCCGGGGGCGGGCGGCGGGCCGACGCCGGGCCAGGACAATCATGGCGCGGGCGTACCCGATCCGAGCCCGCCGACACCCCCGGATCCGCACGCCGTCGACGCGCCCCCACCCGCCGGTCCCCCACCGCCGGCCGACACCCCCCGGGCCGGCCGACGGTGGCAGACGGTCGACACCCCCCGGGCCGACCGGCTGTCCCCGCTCGTGACCGACCCGATTTCGGGTGGCCACGCGGGGTGGAACTGGTGGGACGCGCTCCCGCGCTCCGCCGCCCCCCACGGGGCGGAGCGCGGGAGCCCCCCGTCCCGGCTACTGCAGGAACGCCCCGAGGGGCGAGAGCAGCAACCGGCCGAGCGCCGCGGCGTTGTCGTCCAACCGCGTGCGCTCACACTCGCGGGCCTGCGGGTCGTGCCGGCACCGCCAGATCTTCTGCGCGTTGCGCCAGGCGACATCGCGCGTGTACTCGACCAGTTCCCCCTGGTACCAGTCGTCGATGTCACCGTTGAGCATGTCGATGAGCAGCTGCCACCGCTCCAGGTAGCCACGGCGCAGGCCGGGGATCTTGTCCGCGAAGATGTTGTTGATCTCGAGGTAGTCGTGGTGCTGGTCGCTGCCGTCGACCGGCTCCGACTCCAGGTGGTCGAACGTGGTCACCAGGGCGAACGGCAGGTCGAAGTTGATGTGCGCGTTCACCCCGGCCGCCGCCGAGGGCAGCGGGCGGGCGTCCGGCCCCCGCATCCGCTCGAACAGGCACGACCACGCCTTCGGGGTGCCGGGGCTGGAGTCGGTCCACAGCCGCATCGCGTCGAAGTAGCGGGCGGCGAACTCGACGTCGAGCCGGGAGAGGAAGACCGGGTCGATGAAGCGGTCGTCGTACAGCCCGTCCAACACGCTGCTGGTGATCGTCAGGTAGAGCTTGTTGAAGTCGGCCAGCGGGCAACTGGCCTCCAACGGTGGCAGCCGGACCAGCATGTCCTGCAGCTTGGTCAAATGATCGACCACGGCCGGCACGTCCGCGGGGTGGTCGGCGAGCAGGTCGACGATGTCCCGGTGCACGGGCCCCCAGACCGGTTCGATCATTTCTCCTCCATTGTGGTCGGCGGCATCCCCCGTGCCGTCGTCGACGCGGCTCAGCCTCTCAGCCGACACCGGCCCGCCGGATCAGTAGAACGACGTATCCCGGCGCGCACACGCGCGCCGGGATACGTCGTGGTGGTAAGTCAGCCCCGTTGGTTGCGCAGCTGGATCGCGCTGGCCTGCACCCGGGTCCGGACCTGGAGCTTGTCGAAGT
>NZ_JAGPXZ010001083.1:0-1491 GCF_018070305.1 Micromonospora sp. M51
GGGGTGATCCACTGCCCCGGGTTGCCCGCGCTGGTCCAGCCGGTCTGCGCCCCGGCCAGGTGCAGCACGGCCCGGTTCTGCGGGTACGGCGCCGGCCCGTCCAGCGGGCCGAGGCCGGCCCCCTCGATCGTGTCGTCGACCGGCAGGAACAGCTCGCCGGCCCGGCCGGTGGGGAGTTGGTTGATGAACTTCACCCGGACCGGTCGACCCCGACGGGCCAGGATCATCGGCCCGAGGTGCCACTGTCGCTCCGGTGGCACCACAGTGTTGTGGCCGGCCGGGTCGGTGCCCAGGTTGAGCTGCCGGTAGCCGCGCAGCCGGGTGGCCGGCAGGTCCCGGTGCAGCCGTTGCGCGTACTCCTGGAGGCCGATCTCGTAGTAGTCGCAGCCCGGATAGCTGATCGTGTCGGGCACTGCGACCGGCAGTTGGCTGCCGAGGTCGCCGCCGCCCGGCTGGCCGGGAAGGGGCAGCGGGTCGACGAACTTGCGCAGCCCGGTCCCGGCCGTCACCTGCCCGTCGGGGTCGCGGGTCGGGCGAGGGCTGTGCGCGAAGTTCGGCACGGGGCCGAAGTAGCGGGGCACCACTGCCGGGTCCAGGCTCGGTGTCGCGACGACCTCCTCGGCCGTCCGCGCGGCCGGCACCGCCGCCCCCCGACCGGTGGCGGGGGCGTCGGCGTCGCGGGTGGTCCGCGTGAGGAAGGTGGAGCGGAGTCTGCGGAACATCGCCATGACTCTCCCCGGTTCGGGGCGCGAGGTTCGCCACCCCGACGTGGGGAACCTCGGCACTCTGCTGACGGTCGGTGAGCGCTCAACCGCAGCATGCGACGTCGACGGCCGGTTAGGAATTACCCAATCGTCCGTTTCTACGCTGGGTCTCGATCGGTGGGAGCCTGGTCAGCCGGCAGATGGCGGGGCCGGGCGTTCGGGCTGGCAGACCGGGCACCAGTAGGTGACCCGTTCACCCAGTTCCTCCTTGCGGATCGCGGTGCCGCAGCGGCGGCAGGGCTGGGCGCGGCGGCCGTAGACGTAGCTGGTCTGCCCCCGGTGCAGCGAGCCGGTGCTGCTCTGCGTCCACCGGCCCCGGTTGGCGGCGAGCAGCCGTTGCGCGAGAGCCACCAGGCCCGGCAGATCGGGCACCCCACCGACCGGGGTCCACGGTGACACCCCGCGCAGGAACAGCACCTCGCACTTGTAGAGGTTTCCCACGCCGGCCAGGTTGCGCTGGTCCAGCAGCGCCTCGCCGATGCTCTGCTCCGGGTGCTCGGCGAGCCGACGGACCGCCTCGGCCGGGTCCCAGTCCGGCCCGAGCAGGTCGGGGCCGAGGTGGCCGACCAGGTGATCCTCGTCGGCGGTCGGCACCAGTGTCAGCTCGTGCAGGTGGTAGCCGACCGCTACCGCGCCGGGGCTGCGCAGCACCACCCGGATCAGGTGCGCGGGCCGGCCGCTCCAGCGTTCCCCGGGGGCGTACGCCCGCCAGGCGCCGTCCATCCGC
>NZ_JAGPXZ010001084.1:0-1480 GCF_018070305.1 Micromonospora sp. M51
ACCTCCAGGAACTCGCGCAGCACCGCGTCCGAGGCGCGCAGCACCGAGCAGCTGCCGAAATAGAGTCGCCGGCCCTCGGCGCGGCCGGCCATCAGCTCGGCCACCTCGTTCAACTCGACCGACTGCCAGTCGGTGAGGCAGAGCCGGCTCGGCTCGCCGTGCATGGCGAAGAAGCCGACCCGGTGGTCGGCGTACTGCTTGAGCAGCCAGCGGTCCAGGAAGTAGAACAGCTCGTCGCGGGTGGCCGCGTCCTTGTGGATGAAGCGGATCTTGCCCAGCCGCTCCAGCAGCTCCAGGGTGGGCAGCACCGAGCCCCGCTCGTTGAGGTCCCGGTGCCACTGACCCTCGACACAGAAGACGCCACCGCGTGCCACGCGCACCTCCGCCAGTCCGCCGCCCGGGCTGACGTTACCGGCCGCCGCCACCCTGGGAACATCACCCTCGGTGTGGCGGAACGCGACGTTCGGTGTGCTTGGCCGCAGAAAGGCCGATCGGTGGGAAATGGCTGTTTCGCAAATCAGCTGAATTCCCAGGCAATACCCAGGGACAGCGGATTGTGAGCACGATTCTCGTTAATCGCCGCCAACGGCACGGATCAGTGCGAGGGTGGAAATCACGGGACTTCTCGGTCGATGTCCCGGAGCCACCCCATTCGCTCTCCTATCGGGAGGACTTCTGTGCGCGTAAACACCTTGAAGCGTGCCGCCGTCGCATTCGCCCTGGCACTGCCCGGGGCCGCAATCGCCACGGTGGTCGCCGCACCGGCGGCGCACGCGGACGGCTGTTACACCTGGAACCGCACCCTGACCCAGGGCCGCTCCGGCAACGACGTCCGGCAGTTGCAGATCCGGGTCGCCGGGTGGGCCGGCTACCGGGACATCGTGGAGAACGACGGCCGCTACGGGCCCAAGACCGCCGCCGCGGTCAAGCGGTTCCAGCAGGCGTACGGGCTGCGCGCCGACGGCATCGCCGGCCCGCAGACCTTCGCCAAGCTGTACCAACTCCAGGACAACGACTGCACGCCCGCGCACTTCAGCTACAGCGAGCTGGACAACGGGTGCGGCGGGAGCGGGTGGAGCGGCGGACCGCTGTCGGCGAGCCAGACCAAGCAGAACGCGCTGCGCACCATGTGGAAGCTGGAGGCGCTGCGCAAGGGCCTCGGCGACAAGCCGCTCTACGTGTCCAGCGGCTTCCGCAGTCGCGCCTGCAACAACCAGGTCGGTGGCGCGTCCGACAGTCAACACCTGTACGGCAACGCGGCCGACGTGACCTCACGGACGTCCTCGCTGTGCCAGATCGCCCGCAACGCCCGCAACAACGGATTCAGTGGGCTCTACGGACCGGGCTACCCCGACCACGACGACCACGTGCACGTCGACTCGCGTCGGGAGAACAACAGCGACCGCAGCTCGAACACCACGAGCTGGTCCGCCCCGGACTGCGGGGTCGGTAACTGAGTCGCCCGCCCAGAGCGGCGGGG
>NZ_JAGPXZ010001085.1:0-1480 GCF_018070305.1 Micromonospora sp. M51
GTGCGCCGCCGCCTGGCCCAGCTGCCCGCCGCCGTGGTCGAAGCGCTGACCGTCGCCGCTGTGCTGGGTCGTGAGTTCCACCGCCAGGTCCTCGCGGCCTGCGTGGCCGCCCCGGCCGCGCAGGTCGACCGGCTACTCGACCGGGCGGTGACCGCCCGGCTGGTGGTCTCCCGGGGTGGTGGCCGCTTCGCGTTCGCCCACGACCTGGTCCGCGAAACCCTCTACGACGGGCTGACCGACGACGACCGGCAGGCCCGACACGCCGCGCTCGTCCGCGCGGTCGACGACCTGCCGGAGCTCACCGAACGGCTGATCCCGGCCGACCTCGCCCGCCACGCCTACCTCGCCGGCCCCGCGCTCGACCCGGCCCGGGTGGCCACCCTGCTGGTCGCCGCCGGGCGGGACGCGTTCGTCCGGCTGGCCGGCGACGAGGCGGCCGTGCACTTCCGTCGAGCGCTGGAGGTCGTCGACGACCGGGAACAACGAGTGCGCATCCTGGTCGAGTTCGGTGAGACGCAGTACCACCACGCCGGTCGGGAAGAGGCCATCGCGCTGCTCACCGAGGCCGGGGTGCTGGCTCGTACCCTCGACGACCCGGTGCTGCTGGCCCGCGTCGCCCTCATCGTGAACCGCGCCCGCCAGGTCGAGGTCGCCTTCTCCGTCGAGGCGGCGGAGCTGGTGCGCGAGGCGTACCGGCGGCTGATCGGCGAACCGGCCGCCGACGCGTCGGTCGGCACGCTGGTCGCCGACCTGATCACCGCGACCGAGACGATCGCCCGTCGAGGGCAGGACGACGAGGCGCTCACCTTCAGCCTCTGGGCCCGCCACGACACCACCTGGGGTTTGGGCACCGCGGCGGCCCGCGCCGCGCTCACCGCCGAGATCCGGGACGTGGCCCGCCGGACACCAGACCGGGAGACCGAGCTGTGGGCCACCGCGCTGCGCTGGGTGGCGCTGCTGGAGCTGGGCGATCCCGGCTTCATCGGGGAGTTCACCACCTTCGTCAACGCGGACCGGCACGGCGACCCCACCCGGTACCGGATAGCGGCCTCCGTCGACAGCGCCATCATCGCGGCCTTCCGAGGCGACTTCGCCGAGGCCGACGAGCGGTTCGCCGACATCACCGACATCGCTGACCCGAGCCATGCCGAGTTCGGGTTCATGGGCCATCACCTGCGCTGGTCCCGGCTGCTGCTTGAGGGTCGGTTCGCCGAGGCCGACACCCTGCTGGACGGGCTGGCCCCGACCGACTACCCCTACCGGGAGCTGCTGCAAGCGATCACCGCGGCGGAGCGGGGCGACGACGAGACGGCGGTGCGGCTGACCGCCGGCATCGAGGCCGCCGCCGTCCGGTACCCGCGCCCGGTGTCACCGCTCTGGCTCCGGCTACGCGCGCAGGCCGCTGCCGCGTCCGCCGACCCGCTGCGATGCGACGTCGCACGGGCCGCGCTCGCCCCGCATCGTGGAGAGTGGATGGTGG
>NZ_JAGPXZ010001086.1:0-1479 GCF_018070305.1 Micromonospora sp. M51
CGGGCCGCACCGATGCCGCCGGGTGCGACACTGCTCGACCTCGGTCTGCACCGGCTACGCGGCTTCGACGACCGGGAACGACTGTTCCAACTGGTAGCCCCGGGCCTGGAGCGGCAGTTCCCCCGGCCCCGCACCGCCGACGCGGTGGCGCACAACCTGCCCACCCAGGTGACGTCGTTCGTCGGTCGGCAGGCCGAACGCATCGAGCTGGGCCTGCTGGTGCGGCAGCACCGCCTGGTCACCGTGCTGGGCGCGGGTGGCGCGGGCAAGACCCGGCTCGCTGTGGAGTTGGCCAGCGGAGTCGTCGAGGCGTACCCGGACGGGGTCTGGTTCGTCGACATCGCCTCGGTGACCGACCCGGGGCTGGTGGCGTTCGCCATCGCCGCCGTGCTCGGCCTGCGACCCGAGCCCGGCCGGCCGATGCTGGACACCCTCGTCGAGTACGCGGCCAACCGCCGGATGCTTGTCGTACTGGACACCTGCGACACCCAACCGGCCGCCTGCGCGGAGGTGATCGCGCGGTTGCTGTCCGGCGGGAGCGGGGTGCGGGTGCTGGCGACAAGTCGATGGTGTTGGCCGAGCCGAGGGCCGCCGGCAGCACCTACCGGATGCTCGACCCCATCCGGGCGTACGCGGCGCGGCGGCTGGCCGAGGCGGGTGAGGAACAGGCCGCTCGGGACCGGCACGTGGCCTGGTCGGCCCACGCGTTGGACCGGGCCCACCTGGGTCAGGACGGCCGGCCGGTGACGCTGTCGTTGTATTCCCTCGACCCGCTGGCGGGGGAGCTGCGCGCCGCGCTGCGCTGGTGCGCCACCGGCGGCAGCGCCCGCGCCGGTCTCGGTCTGGCGGGCGGGCTGGACCAGTGGTGGCTGGAGCGGGGCCTGGCCCGGGAGGGGCGGCTGTGGCTGTTCCGGCTGTACGGGCGGATCGCGGAGACGGGAGAGCGGATCCCGGAGGCGGAGCTGGCGGCGGCGTACCACATGCACTCGTTGCACGCGAGCGCCGATGGCGAGTTCGCCGAGGAGCTGCGCTACTCCCAGCGGGCGGAGGCGGCGGCCCGGCAGGCCGGTGACGCCGGTCTGCTGGCCCGGGTGCTCGCCGGCCGGGCCGCGCCGCTGGTGGACATGGGGCAGTTCGTCGAGGCCGAGCGGGTGTGCCGGGAGGTCATCGACTGGGCGCACGGGCAGGACGTGGTCGGCGAGGCGCTGTTCGCGGTGTTCAGCCTGGCTGAGCTGCTCTGGCGGCGGGGTGCCCTGGAGGAGGCGGCGGAGCTGTTGGGCGCGGTGCGTCCGGTGGAGGCGGCCCGCCCCGTGGAGCGCGGCCGGCGTTCGGTGGACATGCTGCTCGGGATGGTCGCGTTGGCCCGTGGCGATGTGATCGCCGCCCACGAGCACCTGCTGGTGGCGTTGCGTTCGCGGATGGGCCACGGCTACCACGGCCGGGCGTGTGACACCTTGAACGCGGTCGCGGTGCGGTGTG
>NZ_JAGPXZ010001087.1:0-1478 GCF_018070305.1 Micromonospora sp. M51
CTGACCCAGCGAGGAGGCGACGCCCCCGGTGACGAAAATGTGCCTGGTCGTCCGTGCTGATGGGGCCAAGGCCTGCTCCCGTGTCGTCTGTCGCGGTCATGCAGACCGCCGTGCTTGATCAGCAAAGTGATCACGCGATCCACGGGATTCGACGGTAACACCTCCCGGGCGGGTACCCGCAGGCCGCACCCCGGCTGCGACACCTGCGGGACATCCGGACGAGGCCCGGCGCTCAGGACGCGGCAACCTCCGTCGATGACCGGGAGGCCTGCCGGGGCGGCACGGGCACCGGCGGCGTGCCGTCCGGCGTCGACCCGCTCGCGGTCGGCCCGGCCGGGTCGTCGGCGTCCCCACCGTGCTCCCCCGGAGCGTCCGAGCCCGCTCGGGTGACGGTCGCCGGCGTGCCCGTCGGCGGGTCGCCGATCGGCGCGGGGTGCGCGGCACCCAGGGGTCCGCCACCGCCGGTCGGGCCGTCGCCCCCGTCGACCGGGCCCACCCCACCCCGCCCCGACTCGTACTCGGCGCCGTTGGCCCCGGAACCGGCCGGTGCCGGGCGGGTCCGGTCCGCGGCGTGCCCGAGCACCCGCAGCGACGCCAGGGCCGCCATCGGCACCACCAGGGCGGCGGCAGCACCCATCACATCCAGTGCCGCGCCGTCGAGCACCCCACCGAGCACCGCGGCGACCACAGTGCCGGCCAGCGCCGCCCGGACCGCCGGGTAGATGCCGAACAGCCGCATCAGCCCACCCCACGGCTGCAACAGGGCGAACCACACCAGCAACCCGCCGGCCAGCGCCAGCACCGTCAGCGGGCTGTTGACCAACGTCTCGAAGTTCTCCGTGCTGGACCGGTGCACGGCGAACCCGCCGGTGCCGTCGCCGAGCGCGGAGAGGAACCGGCCCAGGCTGCCCCGCTCCCCCGCCGGACGCCGCAGGTCCACCACGGCGAACCCGATACCGACCGCCAGCGCGGCCATGGTGGCCCAGGCCAACCGGCTGATCGTCAACCAGCCGCCGGCGCTGATCACGGCGGCGACGCTCACCCCGGCCGTGAGCGCGATCGCGCCGACCGGGTCGGCACCCAGGTACGGACTGCCGACCACCACCACGGCGAGACCACCCACCGCGACCATCACCGCTGGCCGCCAACCCCGGTGCACCCGTTGAGCGAGCCAGCCGCCGGTGACCAACGCGCCGGCGAGGAACACCCCCAGCCCCACGGTGCTCAGCCCGGCGTAGCGGCCACCCTGTAACGCCGAGTAGCCGACCACGCCGTTGAGCTGGAGTCGAGCCCCGGTGAGCACGTCCAGCCCGACCACGAGCGTGGTGAGGCCGGCCACCGCGCCGACCGGCCCGAGGGTGTTCGCGTACCCGGGGGCGAACCGCACCGCCGCGGTGCCGGCGGCCACCAGCAACGCCGTCACCCCGGCGAAGATCCACCCGGGGTGCTCGCCGCGCCACCAGGGCACCGCGTCGGCC
>NZ_JAGPXZ010001088.1:0-1474 GCF_018070305.1 Micromonospora sp. M51
GGTTGTAGGGGCCTCGACCGCTGTGGAGGCCACTACAACCAGGAAATTGCACGATCTTCCGGGGCGCGCGGGGCGCGGGCGGGGCGCGGGCGGGGCGCGCGGGCGGAGCGGGGTGCTACTGGCGGGATTCGTCGGGGCCCACGAAGGCTTCGCTGCGGGCGTCGCCGTCGTCGCTGCCGCCGAACACCCGGGCGTCGTCGGGCGCCTCGGTGTCGGAGGGACGCCGGGCCGGGCGCCGCGGCTGCACCCACTGCCAGGACAGGTTGCTGGTGGAGTCGCCCAGCTCGGTGCGCAGCCGGGGCATCGCGGTCGGGCGGTTGTCCCGGATCCAGGCGACCAGGTGCTCCCGCACGAGGCAGCGCAGGTCCCACAGACTGCCCGCGTCGGCGGCGCTGACCAGCGCGCGCAACCGCACCGTCCCGCCGGTGGCGTCGGTGACCTGGAGGACGCAGACCCGCCCGTCCCACAGCTCGGTGCCCTCGACGAGTCGGCGCAGCTCCTCACGCATGGTCTGCACCGGCACCGCCCAGTCCACGTCGAACTCGGCGGTGCCGAGCACCGCCGCCTCGGTCCGGGTCCAGTTCTGGAACGGCTTGCTGGTGAAGTACGAGGTGGGCAGGATCAACCGTCGGTCGTCCCAGATCTGCACCACCACGTAGCTGAGGGTCAGCTCCTCGATGCGCCCCCACTCCCCCTCCACGACGACCACGTCGTCGAGCCGGACGGCGTCGCTGAAGGCGAGCTGGAGGCCGGCGAAGACGTTGCCGAGCAGGCTCTGCGCGGCGAGCGCGGCCACCACACCGACCACACCGGCGGAGGTCAGCACACCGGCGCCGATGCCCCGCACGCTGGGGAAGGTCATCAGCATCACGCCGACGGTCAGGATGACGATCACCGCGATGGTCAGTCGGCGCAGCATCACCACCTGGGTCCGTACCCGCCGGGCGTGCCGGTTGTCGGGCACGTCGACCCGGAACCGGGCCAGCGCGGTGTCCTCCACGACGACCAGCAGGCAGGCGACCAGCCAGGCCAGTGTGGCGATGACACCGAGGATGAGCAGGTGCAGCAGGAGCCGCCGCCAGCCCTCGCCCACCGCGTACCCGGTGGTGAAGCGGACGGCGAACTGCACGGCGAGGACCGTCGCGGCGACCTGGAACGGGCGGTGCGCGTGCTCGGTCAACTCGGTCAACAGCAGTGACCGGCGACCGAAACGCCGGGTCAACCGGTGGACGACCTCGACCAGGAACAGGGCGACCGCCGCCGCGACGAGCGCGGCGACGGCCGTTTCGAGATAGTTCTGCACGGCTTCGGTGCTCCCCTTCAACCAGACGTCGGGCACTCCGGGCAAAAGCCCAAGAGTGCCCGACGGCCTAGGAATCGACCAGTTCAGACCTTGCGGTACCGGGACTGGAGGAAGCAGTAGACGCCGAAGGCGGCGATGCCCAGGGCGACCAGGGTCAGCAGGAACGTGCCG
>NZ_JAGPXZ010000109.1:0-12005 GCF_018070305.1 Micromonospora sp. M51
GGGACACCGCACCGCCGGATCGTCTCCAGCCCCTTTCGCACCCGCCCGAAAGGTGGCAGCGTCGATGCCGTGGTGACTCTGCACCTGAGCGCGGCGGACCTCAGCCGTACCGTGTTGCGTGCCGAGCCGTCGGTGTTGTTGGAGCTGGGGGCTGCCGGGCAACGGGTGTTCCAGACCACCGTGCCGGAACACCTGGTCGCGTGGCGGGCCCGTACCCGTGCCGCACTGCGCCCGGTCATGTGGCCCTACCTGGACCTGTGCCGTCGCGAGAGGTGGTTCCCGGACTTCCTCACCCCGCCCCGCTTCGGTGGGGAGCTTGGCCCCGCGTTGGCGGAGGTCGCGGCCACCCCGGCGGCGACCCTCGCCGCGGAGCTACGACCGCGGATCGAGGCCGGCGAGCTGCCACCCCGGGTCGGTCCGCTCGCCGACGGGAAACCAGCCGCGGTACGCCGCCTACTCGATGCGATGGAGGCTTTCCACGCCGTCGCGGTGGGCGCGTACTGGGAGACGATCGTCGCGGCGGTGCACGCCGACCGGACGGTACGCGGTCGAGCCATCGTGGACGCAGGGCTCGACCGCGTGCTCCGTGGCCTCAGCCCTTACCTGCACTTCACGCCGACGGGGGACACGTACGAGCTGTCGTACCGGTGCGCCTTCGGCGGGGACGTCGGTCTGTCGCCGGGCGGCCGGGGCGTCACCCTGGTGCCCTCGTACTTCGTGCCGCAGCCCGCTGTGCTCGACGACCCGGCCGGCCCACTGGTGCTGACCTACCCGATCCGGCCGGCCCGGCGGGAACTGGCCACCGGCCAGCCCCTCGCCCACCTGCTCGGCCGGAGCCGGGCCGCCGTGCTGCAAGTGGTCGCCGACGGCCTCAGCACCTCACAGGTGGCCCGAGCGGTGGGCATCTCGATCGCCTCCGCCAGCGAGCACACCAGCACCCTGCGCCGGGCCGGACTGATCGCCACCCACCGGGCCGGTTCGTCAGTGGTGCACACGCTGACCCCGCTGGGCGAGCACATGCTGCGGGCCGGGCGGCCGGACTGACGGCTACCCGGTCACTCGCCGGTGACGCCGTCGATGCGTTCGCGGATCAGATCGGCGTGCCCGTTGTGCCGGGCGTACTCCTCGATCATGTGCACGTACACCCAGCGCAGGTTGAACGTGCGCTTCTTCGGGCCGACCTCGGTGAACGTCTCGTCGAGCGAGTGGCCGGCGGCGGCCTCGCGGGCCAGCGCCACCTCGCGGTGGAAGATGGCGAAGTCGGCTTCGGCGTTGGCGGCGCTGACGTCGTGGTCGGCGTCCGGTGTCTCCGGGGTGAAGTACGGGTAGTCGACCTGCGCGCCGGCGAAGTTCTCCCGGAACCACCAGGCCTCGACCTCGGCCAGGTGCCGGACCAGGCCGAGCAGTGTCAGCCCGGACGGCTCCACGCTCGGTGTGCGCAACTGCTCCTCGGTGAGGCCGGCGCACTTGAGCAGCAGGGTCTGCCGGTGGTAGTCGAGCCAGCCGTCGAGCATGGTGCGCTCGTCGCCGACGTACGGTTCGGGGGTCCGGGTGATCTCCGGTGCGATCCAGGTCATGCCGCGCATCCTGCCCGGCCCCTCCGACAGCCGCGACCCGTTATCAGGGCACCACGACGACGGGCCAGCGGCCGGCCCGGACCAGCCGGGTGGCGACCGAGCCGACCAGCCGGTGCCCGGCCTGCTCGGAGGCCCCGACCACCACCATGTCGGCCTGGAACTCGTCGGCCGCGGCGCGCAGCTCGCCGTACGCGTCGCCGCGCCGCACCACCAGGGTCACCGGAATGCTCCACTGCTCGGCCCCGCGCCGGCACTCCCGACGCAGCTCGTCAGCCAGCTCGTCGTGGGTGCGCTGGACCGCGCCGGCATCCATCCCGGGCACCAGCGCGGTCAACCCGCTCGGCGAGCTGACGAAGACCACCACCAGCGCGGCGCCCTGCCGACGGGCGAGCCCTGCGGCGTAGAAGCCGGCCCGCTCGGAGGTGCGGGTGCCGTCGACGCCCACCATGATCACCCGTGGCCCGTCCGTGCCGCGCTCGAAAGGCAGCGGCCGGGCCCGGGGACCGTACTCCTCGCGGTCCGGTGCTCCCACGCCCATGGTTCTACCTCACCTCTGCTCGCCGGTACGGATCACGGGTGCGCCAGCGCCGGCGGCGAGTGTCGATTCCCGCTCGACCTCGCCGGAAACCGGGTTGCCGTTGTGCTGGCGCAGCGGCACCTCCTTGATGAAGGCCACCGCGATCAGCGCGATCAGCGCGAACGGGGCGGCGGTCAGGAAGATGTCGCCGGCGCCGTGGCCGTACGCGCTCTCCACCACCGCCCGCAGCGGGCCGGGCAGGGTGTGCACGTCGGGCTGGGGCCCGCCGCCGCCCGAGCTGGATGCCGGGATGCCGAGCTGGGCCAGCCCGTCGGCGGTGTAGTCCTTGACCTTGTGGGCGAGCACCGCGCCGAGGGCGGACACACCGATCGCGCCGCCGAGGCTGCGGAAGAACGCCACCACCGAGCTGGCCGCGCCGAGTTCGTGCGGGCCGACGGTGTTCTGCACGGCGAGGACCAGGTTCTGCATGGTCATGCCGAGGCCGACGCCGATCACCAGCATGTAGACGCTGAGCAGTGTGAAGTTGGTGTCGGCGCGGAGGGTGCCCATCAGCGCGAAGCCGATGGTGAGCAGCGCCGAGCCGATCACCAGGTACCGCTTCCAACGGCCGGTCCTGGTGATGACCCGCCCGATGACAGTGGAGGAGACCAGCAGGCCGAGGATCATCGGCAGGGTCATCAGGCCGGACATGGTCGGGCTCTGACCGCGGCTGATCTGGAAGTACTGACCCAGGAAGATCGACGCGCCGAACATGCCCACACCGACCGCGATGCTGGCGACCACGGCGAGGGTGATGGTGCGGTTGCGGAACAGCCGCGGCGGGATCATGGGCTCGGCGGCCCGGGTCTCGACCCGGATCGCCAGGGCGCCGAGGATCAGCGCGCCGACGACCATGGCGGCGGTCTGCCAGGAAGCCCAGGCGAACTGGTCGCCGGCGAGCGAGACCCAGATCAGCAGCAGCGACACGGCTGCGGTGATCAGGGTGGCGCCCCACCAGTCGATCTCGGCCTTCCGCTTGACGACCGGCAGGTGCAGGGTCTTCTGGAGCACGATCAGCGCGACGATGGCGAACGGCACGCCGACGTAGAAGCACCAGCGCCAGCCGAGCCAGGAGGTGTCCACGATCACGCCGCCGATCAGCGGTCCGCCGATGGTGCCGACGGCCATCACCGCGCCGAGGTAGCCGCTGTAGCGGCCCCGCTCGCGGGGCGCGATCATCGTGGCCATGATCACCTGGGCCAGCGCGGTGAGGCCACCGGCGCCGATGCCCTGGAGCACCCGGCACGCGATCAGCTCTCCGGTGCCCTGGGCGAGGCCGGCCAGCACCGAGCCCAGCACGTAGATCCCCAGGGCCAGTTGAACGAGGGTCTTCTTGCTGGTCAGATCGGCCAGCTTGCCCCAGATGGGGGTCGTCGCGGTGGTCGCGAGCAGGGCCGAGGTCACCACCCAGGTGTACGCGGACTGGCCGCCGTGCAGTTCGGTGATGATCCGTGGCAGCGCGTTCGAGATGACCGTGGATGAGAGGATCGCGACGAACAGGCCCAGAAGGAGGCCGGAGAGTGCTTCCAGGATCTGCCGGTGGGTCATGGTCACGGCGGTTGCCTGGGGAGGCACTGTCGCCTGGCTCATCGTTTGTTGCCTCCGAGCGGAGTCGGGGTGGAACGGCGGAGGGCGGGGCGCGCGGCCGCCTGAGAGTTGCCTGAAGCAACCGTATGCCTTAGTTGCCTGAAGCAACAACTTGTCCGACCGGCACCCTATTCCCGGTCACCGGGCGCTACTGCCAGGAGTCGTTGAACCGGCCGAGCAGCCGGGCGAAATCCTCGATGTCGCGCTCCGACCAGCCGTCCAGGGCACGCACGAACTCGCCCAGCCGGGCCGCGCGGGCCACGTCGAACCGGCGCTGCCCCTGCTCGGTCAGGCTGATCTGCGCGGCCCGCCGGTCACTCGGATCGGGGTCGCGGTGGACCAGACCGAGCACCTCCAACGCGTTGATCTGCCGGCTCAGCGTCCCCTTGCCCACGCCCAGCCGCGCCGCCAACTCGGTCAACCGGATCGACCCGCTCCGCCGCAACCAGAGCAGCAACCCGTAGGTGTTCGGCTCCAGATTCGGGTGCACCTCCCGGGCGATCTCCCAGGAGACCGCCCGGCCACGGCGCAGCAGAGCGGTCAACTCGTGCTCAACCGCCCGGATCGGCTCCGGCAGGTGCTCATCCACGGCGTAGAGACTACGGCGCGCCCGCGCCGCTGCTCCCGGAGAGTCGACGCCGCATCACCGGGCGTAGGTGCCCGTCACTCGTGGTGCCCTCGATCACCACGTCGGCGTCGCGCCCCCGATGGGTCAGGGTGGCGACCGCGTTACCGAAGTACGGGCCGGCCAGCTTGCGCCAGCGCACCCCCGGCCGGCGTACGCCCGCCGAACGCGCCAACGCCCGGGTCGCCCCGGCCGGACCGGGTGACCAGCCCAGCCGCATCAGCGGACGGATGCCCGCCGGCACCTGGTTGTGGATCGGCGAACAGGTGAGCTGGTGCACCGGAGTCACCACCGCCGGATCGGCGAACCGGGCCCGCGCCACGTACGAGTGGTGCACGTCACCGGAGAGCACGCTGATCGACGCCGGTGGGGCGTACGCCGGACCGGCCCCGACCCGCGCCCCGGACTGTCGAGGCGTGCCGGTGCCGATGCGCGCGAACGTCTCCGCCAGCGCCTCGAAGGAACGCCGGAACGCCGCCCAGTGCTCCAGGTCCAGAGCGCGGCGCAGCTTCTCCGCCCCGCGCGCCACCCACGGTCGGCGCGAGTCCGCCAGTTTCTCGTTCCACGCCTCGATGTGGTGAATGCCCTGCGGCAGCAGCCAGGGCAGCGAGGCACCCACCACCAGGTGGTCGTAGACCCCGTGCGCCTGGTCGAGGAACCAGGCCCACTCGCCGGGCGGCAGCATCGCCCGGTTGTTGGACTCGAGCACCCGGCTGCACCTGTTGTCCAGCATCACCAGCCGGGTCCGGCCCAGATCCAGCGCGTAGCTCCACTGGTACTGCACCGCGCGCCACCGCTCGGTGTCGTGCGCCAGGTCGGACTCCTGGTCGACCCGGTGGCCGAACTCGCGCAGCACGCTGGTGGCGTCCTCGGCGGCGACGACCTTCGCGAAGACCGGATCGGCGACGATCTCGTCGGGGGAGAGGTTGCCAAGGTGCTGGTAGACCCAGTACGAGGCGAGCCCGCTGCCGATCCGCTCCTGCCACCACGGCTGCTCGCGCACCTCGGCACGCCACGCCGCCGAGGTGTTCCAGTCGTCGATGATCTCGTGATCGTCAAAGATCATCACGCTCGGCACGGTGGAGAGCAGCCAGCGGATCTCCGGATCACGCCAGGACTCCAGGTAGAGCTTGGTGTACTCGTCGAAGCTCACCACCTGGTCGGCCGGAGCGCCCTTCGGCCGCCGCCGCCGTCGACGCAGCAGCCGACGCACGGTCGGCGAGGTGACGTCGGCGTAGACCTGGTCACCGAGCAGCACCAGCAGGTCGGGCAGCGGGTTCGACTCCGGGTCGGCCATCAACCGCCGGGCGTACGCGTCCAGCGCGTCCGGCGGCAGCTTGCGGGTGGTGGCGTGCTGGGTGGTCTCCCGGCACGAGCCGAAGATCATGTTGACCGGCTGGTCCCGGTCGTCGGCGGCCCGGGTGCGGATCACGCTCGGCGGGAACCCGCTGCTCGGCACCGGCCAGACCATTTCGTCGTCGACCAGGACCTCGTAGGTGGTCTCGCTGTCCGGAGTGAGCCCCTCCACCACCACGAGGGCGTAGTGGTGGTCGTACGCCGAGAAGGTGGGCGCGGTGCCGGTGGCGCCGCCTGCGGTGCGGACCGTGACCACGGCGGGTGCCGCCGTCTCGACCCAGATCGTCGCCCGGGTGTCCACCACGCGCCGCAGCAGTGGGCCGATGAGGAGGTGTGCGGCGGGCATGCGGCCGAGCCTACCGCCGGTCAGCAGCCCCGGCCGGGTGCGGTGGCTGAGACGCCGGGCACCGCTCAGGGTGCGGTGGCTGGGACGCCGGGCACCGCTCGGGGCGCGGTGGCTGGGACGCCGGGCACCGCTTGCGGGTGCGGTGGCTGGGACGCCGCCGCCGGCATCTGACAGGATTCCGGCATGGCCGAATATCTCGTCCTCGCTCTGGTCCTGCTCGGTGTGCTGATCGCCGGCACAGTCGGGCTGGTCGTGCCGCGATTGCGGCGGCGGCCCGAGCCCCCGCTGCCGCGCACCGAGGTCGACACCAGGGCTGAGGAGGATCTCGCCGGCCCGCCGGTCGAGGCACCGGAGTCCGATCTGTCCACCGGCGTCCTGGTCGAGCCGCCTCCGGTGCTCGAACCGCAGGTGGAGGTCCCCGAGCCGACCGCCGGGCGGCTGGTCCGGCTCCGCTCGCGGTTGTCCCGCTCACAGAACGTGTTCGGCAAGGGCCTGCTCGGCCTGCTCGCCCGGGACCACCTCGACGAGGACGTCTGGGAGGAGATCGAGGACAGCCTGATCACCGCCGACGTCGGCGTCGACGCCACCCGCGACATCGTCGACCGGCTCCGGGAGCGCACCAGGGTGCTCGGCACCCGCTCGGCCTCCGAGCTGCGGGCCCTGCTCGCCGCCGAGCTGGTCAACGCGCTCGACCCGAGCCTGGACCGCTCGCTGCGGACCGCCCCCAAGGACGGCGTGCCGGCGGTGGTCCTGGTCGTCGGCGTCAACGGCGCCGGCAAGACCACCACCTGCGGCAAGATCGCCCGGGTGCTGGTGGCCGACGGTCGCAGCGTGCTGCTCGGCGCGGCCGACACCTTCCGGGCCGCCGCGGCCGACCAGCTGGAGACCTGGGGCTCACGGGTCGGCGCGGAGACCGTCCGGGGGCCCGAGGCCGCCGACCCGGCGAGCGTCGCCTTCGACGCCGTCAAGCGCGGCATCGACACCGGCGTGGACACCGTGCTCATCGACACCGCCGGCCGCCTGCAGAACAAGGTCGGCCTGATGGACGAGCTGGGCAAGGTCAAGCGGGTGGTGGAGAAGCAGGGCCCGATCGACGAGACATTGCTCATCCTCGACGCCACCACCGGGCAGAACGGGCTGGAGCAGGCCCGGGTCTTCACCGAGGTGGTCAACGTGACAGGTGTGGTGCTGACCAAGCTCGACGGCACCGCCAAGGGTGGCATCGTGATCGCCGTGCAGCGCAAGCTCGGCATCCCCGTGAAGCTGGTCGGCCTCGGCGAAGGCAAGGACGACCTGGCCCCGTTCGACCCGGCGCAGTTCGTCGACGCGTTGCTGGGGACCGAGGCCACCGGCCGGGACGCGTAGTCTCGAGTGACCACTGACGATCGCGCGTACGCGGGTTGGCGTGACCCCGGCCATCCTTCGCAGCGCCTCGGGAGACCGTACGTGACTTCGCAGGAGATCCCGCTGCACGGCGGCAACGTGAGCACCGTTGTCCGCGTGGGTGACACGGTGCGGCGTAACGCCGGGCCGTGGACCCCGTCCGTGCACGCGCTGCTGCGCCACCTGGAGTACGTGGGGTTCACCGGCGCCCCCCGGGCGCTCGGGATGGACGAGCGCAACCGTGAGGTGCTGTCGTACCTGGAGGGGGAGTGCGGAGAATATCCGCTCGCCCCGCACTGGGTGACCGACGAGGCCCTGGTCACCGTCGCCACCATGCTGCGGATGTTCCACGACGCGCAGTACGGGTTCACCCCTCCGCAGGCGGCGGTCTGGCGCTCGTTCGGGCCCCCGCCGCCGGACACCGAGGTGATCTGCCACCACGACGCCGCGCCGCACAACGTGATCTGGCGTCCGGACGGCACCCTCGGGCTGATCGACTTCGACCTCGCCTCACCCGGAGCACGGATCTACGACGTGGCGTACGCGGCCTGGACCTGGGTGCCGATCTTCGCGGACCGTGACTCGATCACGCTCGGTTGGAAGCACCCGGACCGGCCGCGCCGACTCCGGCTCTTCGCCGACGCGTACGGGCTGATCCCGAGGGACCGGCACCGGCTGATCCGGACCATCCGCAAACGGATCGTGGACCACGTCGAGGGGATCCGCCGGATGGCCGCCGCCGGTGAGCCGGCGTTCGTGCGGATCGTGCACAAGGGCCACCTGCGCCGACCGATGCGCGATCTGCGGCTGCTCGACTACGAGCGGCACGCCCTGGAGAACGCCCTGCGCTGAGGCCGCCCCGTCGATGCTCGGCCGGTCCCGTCAAGCGGACCGGTCGATGCGTCTGGCCGGTCAGTCATCGACGGCCGCCGTCCGGTCGATCCACAATCGTCCATGCTGATGAGTGTGCGGAGTTCGTGACACGTCCGAAACAACCCGTCACGAAACGGAAACCCGCACGGGACCCAAAGTGAAACAGCCGGCCGCGAAGCTTCCGCGCAACCGGCCTACGGGCGACGCTGCCCCGGAAAGCCGCGAAGGAGGACTTCACCTTTTAGGAGGCCAGCGTGCCTGAAGCACCGACGATCGACGGCGCCAATACCACGTGGCTGCTGGTTTCGACCGCGCTCGTGCTGCTCATGACCCCCGGACTGGCGCTGTTCTACGGCGGCCTCAACCGGGCCAAGGGCGTACTCAACATGATGATGATGAGCTTCTCCGCTATCGGGCTCATCTCTATTCTGTGGTGGTTCTACGGTTTCAGCGTCGCCTTCGGGACCGACGTGAACGGCTTCTGGGGCGACCCGGGCGCGTACCTCGGCACCAAGACCTTCCTCGCCGAGACCGACCTGTGGGGTGCCACGGCGGAGAACCCCAGCGGCATCGGGGTCCCGCTCTACGTGTTCATGGCCTTCCAGATGGTCTTCGCGGTGATCACCGTCGCGCTGATCAGCGGTGCCATCGCCGACCGGGCCAAGTTCGCCGGCTGGCTGCTGTTCGCGTTCGGTTGGGCCACCCTGGTCTACTTCCCGGTCGCGCACTGGGTGTGGGGCGGCGGCATCATCGGCGCCGACATCCACGCGCTGGACTTCGCCGGTGGCACCGCTGTGCACATCAACGCCGGTGCGGCGGCCCTGGCCGTTGCCCTGGTCCTCGGTAAGCGGCTCGGTTGGCCGCGGGAGGGCATGAAGCCGCACAACATCCCGTTGGTCGCGCTCGGTGCGGGTCTGCTGTGGTTCGGCTGGTTCGGGTTCAACGCCGGATCGGAGCTGACCGTCGACTCGGTCGCCGGCCTCGCCTTCATCAACACCCAGCTCGCCACGGCGGCGGCGGTGCTCGGCTGGATCGCCGTCGAGTGGGTCAAGACCCGTAAGCCGACGATGGTCGGCGCCTCGTCCGGCGCCGTCGCCGGCCTGGTCGCCATCACCCCGGCCTGTGGCTTCATCGCACCGTGGGCCGCCGTCCTGCTCGGCATCGTCGCCGGCGCCGTCTGCGCGCTCGCCGTCAGCCTCAAGTACAAGCTCGGCTACGACGACTCGCTCGACGTGGTCGGTGTGCACTTCGTCGGTGGTTGGATCGGCTCGCTCTGGCTCGGCCTGTTCGCCACCAACTCGGTCAACGCCGCGATCAGCGACGTGGTCGGCGCCTCCGACGGCCTCTTCTACGGCGGCGGCGCGACCCAACTCGGGCGGCAGGCCCTCGCCGGCCTGATCGTCACCGCCTGGTCGTTCGGCATCGCCTGGGTGCTCGCCTTCGTCATCGAGAAGACGATCGGCTTCCGGGTCAAGGGCGAGGCGGAGGTCGAGGGCATCGACATCGCCGAGCACGCTGAGAGCAGCTACGACCTGTCCCCGGCCGGCGGCGGCACGGGAAGCGCGTTCGCGATGGCCGGCATCGGCACCCCCGGTGGCGGTACGACGAGTGGGGCCAAGCCGGAGGCGGAGCCCGCCGAGCCGGTCAGCGAAAAGGTCGCCGGTTAACGTTCCTGGGATGGAGGGGTTGGACATGAAGCTGGTGACCGCAGTCATCAAGCCGTACCAGCTGGACGCGGTGAAGGAGGCCCTGCACGCCCTCGGGGTGGCCGGGCTGACCGTCAGCGAGGTTCAGGGGTACGGGCGGCAGAAGGGGCACACCGAGGTCTACCGGGGTGCCGAGTACACGGTCGAGTTCCTGCCCAAGATCCGGGTCGAGGTGCTCACCGACGAGATCGACGTGGACAAGGTCGTGGACGCCATCGTCGGGGCGGCCCGCACCGGCAAGATCGGTGACGGCAAGGTCTGGGTCACCGGTGTCGAAGAGGTCGTCCGGGTACGTACCGGCGAACGCGGCCTCGACGCACTCTGACCTCGGCCACGACTGAGATGACCTCGTTGATCAGGAAGAACGCGTCGGGGCACGCCGCCGATGGCGACGCGAACCTCTTGATCAACGAGGTCGTCGGCGTACCCGGAGGGATCGGGGAGTCGGCTCGGCAGCGGCGGGCTGCCGCGTACGACACCTTCCTGCGCGGGCTGCTGCCGGCGCGCGACGGGGTGGCGCTGCTGGCCGTCGGGGGGTTGGGGCGGCGGCAGTGCGCCCCGTACAGCGACCTCGACCTGGTGCTGGTGCACGCCGGGGTGCCCGGCACGGACGAGTTGGCCGCCTCGGTCTGGTACCCGATCTGGGACGCGGGTCTGCGGCTCGATCAGTCCGTCCGCACCGTCGCCGAGGCGCTGTCGGTGGCCCAGGACGACGTCACGGTCGCGCTCGGGCTGCTCGACGCCCGGCTGGTCGTGGGGGACCAGGCGCTGGCCGACGCGCTGATCAGCACCGCCGCCGATCACTGGCGGCGCACCGCCGTCCGGCACCTGCCCGGCCTGCGCGAGGTCACCACCAGCCGCTGGCAGACCCACGGTGAGCTGGCATTCCTGCTGGAGGGCGACCTCAAGGAGGCCGCCGGTGGTCTGCGCGACGTGGGGCTGCTGCGGGCGATCTCCGCCGCCGGGATCACCGACGCGCTGCGTCCCGCCGTGCGCGCCGCCCACCTGCGCCTGCTGGACACCCGCGACGCCCTGCACCAGCAGGTGGGTCGGCGGGTCGACCGGCTGGTCGCCCAGGAGGGCGACGGGGTGGCCGCCCTGCTCGGGCTGGAAGACCGCGACGCGTTGCTGCGACGGGTCGCCGGTGACGCCCGCACGGTCAGCCACGCCCTCGACGATGCCTTCCGGGCCGCCGACCGGTTGCGCTCCGGCCGCTCCCGGGGCGGGAACGGCCGCCCGGCCCGCCGCCCGGTCGCCCGCGACGTGGTGGAACACGACGGCGAGGTGGTGCTCGCCCGCACGGCGATCGGGGCACGCCCGGACCCGAGCCTCTCGCTGCGGGTGGCCGCCGCGTCGGCCACCACCCGAATCCCCATCGCGCGGGCCACCTGCGAATGGCTGGCGGCGTACTGCCCGCCGCTGCCCGCCCCGTGGCCCGCCGAGGCCCGGGCCGCGCTGATCACCCTGCTCGGCGCCGGTGCCGGGCTGGTGCCCGCCTGGGAGACCTGCGACCGGTACGGGCTTGTCGACGGCTGGCTGCCCGAGTGGACCCGGCTGCGCAGCCTGCCCCAGCACAACCCCGTGCACCGCTTCACCCTCGATCGGCACCTCGTGCAGACCGCGCACGAGGCCAGCCGGCACGCCCGCGAGGTGGAACGCCCCGACCTGCTGCTCCTCGGCGCCCTCCTGCACGACATCGGCAAGGGCCTCCCCGGTGATCACAGCACCGTCGGCGTGCCGGTCGCCCAGGCGGTGGCCACCCGGGTCGGCCTGCCCGCCCCGGAGATCGAGCTGATCGGCCGGCTGGTCCAGCTGCACCTGCTGCTGCCCGACGTGGCGACCCGCCGGGACCTGGCCGACCCGGTCACCATCGCCTCGGTGGCCGAGGCGGTCGGTGACACCGGCACCCTCGACCTGTTGCACGCGTTGGTCCGCGCCGACGCGGCGGCGACCGGGCCGGCGGCCTGGTCCGACT
>NZ_JAGPXZ010001089.1:0-1473 GCF_018070305.1 Micromonospora sp. M51
TCAGTCGACGGGCCGGGGCCTGGCCCGCCTGGACCCTGCCCGCCCAGCCCCTGGTCCACCGGAGCTCCGGCCCCACCAGGCCCCGGCCCGTCGACTGACGGGCCGGGGCCTGGCCCGTCTGGCCCCACCCCGCCAGGATGTGGACGTGGCCCCTGGTCCGCCTGGCCCTCGCCTGAGGGCCGGGTTGAGCCCCGCCCGTGATCCACTCGGTTTTCTTGAAGTCGTGCCATCCGCGTCGCTCGGATACCGCGTTATCAGGAAAACCGAGTGGATCACGCTGCAGGGACGAGCGGTGTTCGGTATCCGCACACCGCGACGGCCGCATCCGCGACAGCGACGGCCGTACACCGTCGTCCCCCGACGTCATCGCCATTCAACCTCGCGGCGGCCGACCTCGCCGTCGGCCCGACCTCGCCGTCGGCCCGACCTCGCCGTCGGCCCGACCTCGCCGTCGGCCCGACCTCGCCGTCGGCCCGACCTCGCCGCAGGCCACCCTGCGACAGACCGACCCCCGCACCACAAGGCCACCCCGCGACAGACCCCGCCGCACCAGGCCAACCCCGCGCCACACCAACCCCGCGCCACACCAACCCCGCGACAGACCCCCGCACCACCAGACCACCCCAAGACAGGCCGACCCCGCGGCAACCCCGCGACACCAGGCCACCCCCGCGACACCAGGGCCACCCCGTGACATCCGACCCCGCGACAGGCCCACGGCTCTCTGGTCCGGACGAGGCCCACCGAGCCGGCCCGAGCTAGGCCCGGGGGCAGAACCGGCCGCACCGCCAGTCGGCGTTTGTGCTGGTAGCAGCCTTCTTCTGCCAGCCCGGACGGGTTGATGACCCATGTCCGCCCTGCGCCTAATGTGTGGTTATCTCGGATCCGTCCGCATCGCGAAGATGGTTCTCATACGGTGGGGATCAGTTGGCTACAACCCATTTGTAGCCGGTCGTGGCGCCTCGGGCGATGCGATCCCGTCTGTAGCAGGAAAGGGCGGAAGGCTCTGATGTCCAACGACGTAACGAGTACCGACGGCGGGGCGTCGACAGCTCCGCCGACACGACGAAGGCGGGCGCTCTGGGTCGCCGGTGTGGCCGGGTTGACCGGGGTGGTCGGCCTGGCGGCGCTCGGCGGCGTCGCCGCTCGAGACGACAAGCCGAAGTCCGACCAGGTGTCCGACGCGCAGCCGTCGACCAACCGGCAGAACGTCAGCGACGACGGCGGCGCGGACAAGAGCGGCGCCAAGGGCGATGGTGGTCAGGACGACGAGTGGAGCGGCGGCGACTGGAGCGGCTTCGACGACCACCCCGGCAAGGACAGCAAAGACGGCAAGGACGGCAAGCACGACGAGAAGGACCGCGCCAAACAGGTCCCGTGCGACTCCGACAAGCTGATCCAGGCGATCACGTTCGCCAACAACGAGAACGGTGGCGTACTGGAGCTGGCCAAGGGCTGCACCTACACCCTGAC
>NZ_JAGPXZ010001090.1:0-1471 GCF_018070305.1 Micromonospora sp. M51
GCCGTCGTCGGTCACCTCGACGACGAGGTCACCGCCGGCCCGGGTGAGGCGGAGGTCGGCGCGGGTAGCCCGGGCGTGCCGGGCGACGTTGCCCAGCGCCTCGGAGACCACGAAGTAGGCGGTGGTCTCCACGATCTCCGGCAGCTCGCCGTGCAGGTCGGCGCGCACGGCAACTGGGATGGTGGCGGCGTCGGCCAGTTCGCGTACCGCACCGGCCAGGCCGAGGTCGGTGAGGCTCTGCGGGCGGATGCCGTGCACCAACTGCCGCAGCATCACCATCAGGCCCCTTGCCTGGTCGTGCGCCACGGCGAGGGGTCGGGAGGCGGGGGAGTCCTCGGGCACGTCCAGCCGGGCCAGCCCCAGCTGCAGGGTGAGGCTGGTGAGTCGGGGCTGTGCGCCGTCGTGCAGGTCGCGTTCGATGCGGCGGCGTTCGGCCTCGTACGCCCCGACCAGTCGGGTGCGGGAGCGGGTGACCTCGCGCAGCGCCGCCGCGTCCACCGGATGAGCCAGCAGCCACCGGGCCACGGCCGCCTGCACGGCGGCGAGCAGGCCGACGGCGTACCAGAGCACCGGGATCAGCAGCACCCCCACGATCGCGTACGGGACGGCTTCGCCGGTGCTGTCGATCGGCTGCCAGATCACCACCGGCTGGTTGGCGTCGCCGGCCAGCCAGGGGCTGGAGATCATCCCGAGGTCCAGCAGGACCAGCAGCAGGAACACCCAGTACGCGACCGGCGCGAAGCCGCCCAGCCAGAACAGGTACGCCACCTCCCGCCAGGTCGCGGCGCTGCGGTAGCGGGCGACCAGGCCCGGCCACGGCGACGAGGGCAGCGCACGACCGTCGACGAGCCCGACCCGCCACCGCTCGACGGCGGCCACCGGAAAGCTGACCAGCGGGGCCAACGCCAGCAGGATGAGGCTGCCGGTGGCCAGGAACAGCGTCAGCGCGACGCTCGGCGGCCGGCCGTGCAGGCGGAACGCGTTGACGGCGGCCAGCAGGGGCGCGCCGATGACGAGCAGCCCGACGGTGAGCACGCCGGCGATCGGCACGGTGGTCACCAGGTAGGCCAGCGCCCGCCAGGGCCACGCGGTGAGCAGCCAGCGGCGGCGGCGCAGCGCCTCGGCCAGGTGCGAAGGGTGTTCCGTGGTCATGCCGCAGACGCTAATCGGCAGCGGCTGGCTGCCCCAGCCGTCCAGATCCACTCTTCGGGGTATGCCCAGCACTACCCGCGAACGGGTGTGCGGGGTCCGGAAAGGGGAAGAACGGGCCGTCACGCGGCCTGCGTGACCGGTGTCGGCGGCGGCTGGAGAGACATGGGTGCCAGAACCTTCGTGGTGGTCGGCGGGACCAGCGGTCTCGGTCTCGCGGTGGCCCGACTGCTCGTCGACGCGCCCCGGGGGGGGGGGGGCGGCAACGGGGCGGGCGGGGGCGCCGCGGCGCCCGCCGAGGGGGGGTGGGGCGGGGGGGGGG
>NZ_JAGPXZ010001091.1:0-1463 GCF_018070305.1 Micromonospora sp. M51
CCGAGGTACTCGTCGATCGGGGTGCCGGTCGCCAGCATCCAGGCCGCCGCCTGCTCCAGGGCCAGCGGCAGGTCCCCCAGCTGCTCCGCCAGCCGGTCGGTGTCCTCGTCGTCCAGCTCCGGCAGCCGCCGCCGGATCAGCTCGATGCTCTCCTCCCGGGTGAAGACATCCACCTCGATGCTGTCCGCCACCCCGGCCCAGTTGTGGTTGCGGGAGGTGATGAGCACATGCCCGCCGGGGTTGCTGAGAAACGGCATCAGGTCCTCGGCCCGGGTCGCGTTGTCGAAGACCAGCAGCCACCGGCCGTACGGCCGTCCGGTGCGCAATGCGTCGTACACGGTCTCCAGGGCCTGCGACACGTCGACGTCGTCGCTGACCAGATCGAGCTTGCGGGCCAGGGCGACGAGCGACTCCCGGATCCGGGTCGGTTGTTCGGCCGGAACCCACCAGATCAGGTCGTAGTCGCTGGCGTACTTGTAGACGTACTCCACGGCGAGCTGGCTCTTGCCGACTCCGCCGAGGCCGTGCACGGTGTGCGGCAGCACCGCGGTGACGTTGTCGGTCAACCGCTGGCGCAGCACGTTGAGCAGTTCTTCCCGCCCGGTGAAGTCGGGGTTGCGGGGCGGCACGTTCCCGAACACCGCTGGCTGCTCCCCGACGCTGGAACGGCCCCGATCTCCTGGAGCGGTCTGTGCGGTCATGTCGTCCCCCTCTTCGGGTGTGGCCGCGATCGGTAGCCGCCGGTCGGTCCGCTGCGTTGGCGTGGCTGGCGGGCCGAGGGCGGCCGGAGCCAGCCGCCGCGCGAGTTCCGAGTACCGGCCTCCCAGGCTACGCAGCACCGTGTAGGCCACCTCGGCGAACGGGCGGCCCAGTCGGGTCGCCAGCCGGTCCGAGACCTGTCCGGCGAGCAGCGCCGGAAAGTCCAGAGCCGCGCCCATGTGCTCGTTGCCGTAGCGGGAAACGACGTCGAGGATCCGCAGCGCCTCACCGACCCGCAGTCCGGAGAGTAGTTCCTGCCGTACGCCGGGAAGGAACTCGTAGCGGGCCTGTTCGACCGGCGTGTCCTCGGCCCAGCTCGCCGCGTGGCGCAGCAGCCCGCTCAGGTAGACCTCGGCGAGGTCCTGCGGCTGTGAGCGTGGCAGCATGAGGCGCTGCACCAGGCGCATCACCGGCAGTGTCAGCGGTGCGGCGGCAAGGAACTCGGCGAGTTGACGGGCCTCGTCCGAGGCCATCGCCCGGAACCGGGCGACCCGCTGGGCCGGCGTCAGGTCCAGCGGCTCCGGCGACGGTGGCTCCCGCAGCGGGTCGACGAGCAGCGGACGAGGGTCGGTGGTCAGCAGCGCGACCGCCGCGACCGGGCCGAGGGTGCGGCCACTGACCAGGGCGGCCCCGGCGGCGAACCATCGCGGTGCCAGTTCCAGCACCGGTATCGCGACCGCACCGCGCGGAAGGTGGTCCGGCAC
>NZ_JAGPXZ010001092.1:0-1462 GCF_018070305.1 Micromonospora sp. M51
GGGCGGCGCCAGGTGCTGCTGACCGGCCGGCCGGACGGGGTGCACTACGACACGACCTTCACCCGGTACGAGCAGCGCGACGACGGCACTGTCACCGCGCACTTCGCCGACGGCAGCACCGCCACCGGCGACCTGCTGGTGGCGGCCGACGGCACCCATTCCGCCGTACGCCGCCAGTACCTGCCGCACGCCGTCACCCGCGACGCCGGGACGATCAACATCGCCACCCGGGTTCCGCTGACCCCGCACACCCGCAGTCTCATTCCGGAGCGGGTCCAGCAGGGCATCTCGCTGATCTTCGGAGTCGGCGGGATGATGGGCGTGCTGCACGTCATGGAGTTCAAGTGGGACGCCGAACGGGCGATCAAGCCCGGCGTCAGCGAGGCCGACGCCGCCCTGCTGCGCACCTGGCCCGGCCTGGCCCACGACACCACCACCGACAACATCAATCTGATCATCTGGAGCGCGGCCAACCGGTTCCCGGCCGACGTCATGCAACGCCGCGGCCAGGAGTTGGTGCAGGTCGCCCTGGACCTCACCGCGAACTGGCACCCGCACCTGCGGGAACTGCTCACCCACGCGGATCCGGCCAGCGCCCTGCCCATCAAAGTGTCCACGTCCGAGCCGGTGCCGCCCTGGAAGAGCAGCACCGTCACCATGCTCGGTGACGCCATCCACACCATGACCCCTGGTCGCGGTGTGGGCGCGAACACCGCGCTGCGCGACGCCCGGCTGCTCTGCGAGCAGCTCAGCCGCGCCACCGCCGGCGACAAGACCCTGGTCCAGGCGGTCGCCGACTACGAGGCGGTGATGGCGCCGTACGGCTTCGCGCGGGTCGCCGAATCGTTGAACCGCAGCGGCACCAACGGCGACGACCGGATGTACCGGCCGGTGGTGGGCCGGCTCGCGCTGCTCGGCGCGCGTGGCTACTTCGGAGTGACCAGCCGGGTGCCACGGCTGCGGCGCCGGTTCGTCGACGACTTCCACACCTACGAGGGCGACCGGGACTGAACCCGGTTCTGCCCGACCCGGGCTCGGCCTCCCCGCCGGGCCCGGGTCTCGTCGTGTCCGGCGCGCACCACCCGACCGACCGATGGGTGGCCCGCCGCACGCCCGCCCCGGTCTCATCGGCCCCGGTTCCGGTGCGATCGGGCGACTCTGTGTCACCCGGCAGGCACCGGCTGAGGTGGCTGGCCCACCCGCGACGCTGACGACCGATCCTGTCTGTCGTCGGCAATACGCGTGTGCGAAGCTGCGGCGAGTTTTTCTCGTGACTTTTCCAACGAGCTGAGAGGGAGGTTCGCCGTGGCGTGGTCTTTCGGACACTCGCTGATAGTGGTACTGGCACTGTTGCTGGGCCTGGCCGCCGGTTGGCTGCTGCGCGGCCGGCGGGGCGTACCGGGCAATTCGATTGTGGATGGTGACCCCGTCGCCGGCCTGGCCGTGATCTCCACGCCCACGC
>NZ_JAGPXZ010001093.1:0-1458 GCF_018070305.1 Micromonospora sp. M51
CCCATGATCCCGCCCGCCTCGCCGCGCTGCACGCAGCTCGGGCCGTTGCTGGCTCGGTGCCGACTCGACCGGGGCTGGAGCCAGCAGCGAGCCGCCGCCGAGTTGTGCGCCGCCGCCGGGGTGCCGACGCTGAGTCGGCACGAGATCTCCCGGTGGGAGCGCCAGCGTCGCGTGCCGGGCGGGTTCTGGCTCGGCTGGCTCGCCGTCGTCCTGAACGTGCCGCTGGTGACGCTCGCCGAGGCCGCCGCTGCCACCCGCCGGGCCGGCTCGACGCGGGCCACCGGGCCGGGACGCGCCACCGGGCCGGGACGCGCCACGCCGCGCGGCGTACGACCGGCTGGGCGAACGGGTCCCGGCCGCACCACGCGTGGCGGTGGAGCACGAACGATGACGACCGGCTAGCGTCGGGGCGTGACCCACGCTGCTCCTGTCTCCCCCGTCGACCGCAACGGCCTGCGGGAGCGGGTCGACAAGGCTCTCACCGAGTTCCTGGCCGGCCAACGTGTCCGGCTCGCCGCCGTGGACGACGCGCTGATTCCGGTGGCGGAGGCGATCGAGGCGTTCGTGCTCGGTGGCGGCAAGCGGCTGCGTCCGGCATTCGCGTACTGGGGGTTCCGGGGTGCCGGCGGGGTGGACAGCGACCAGGTGATCACCGCCCTGGCCGCGCTGGAGTTCGTCCAGGCCAGCGCCCTGATTCACGACGACCTGATGGACCGTTCCGACACCCGTCGCGGCGAGCCCGCGGTCCACCGGAGGTTCGCCACCCGGCACCGGGAGGCCGGCTGGGGCGGCGACCCGGACGGTTTCGGCGACGCCGCGGCCATCCTGCTCGGTGACCTCTGCCTGGTCTGGTCCGATGAGCTGCTGCACTCCGCGGGCCTGGACCTGTGGGCGTTGGCCCGGGCCCGGCCGGTCTTCGACGAGATGCGCACCGAGGTCACCGTCGGGCAGTATCTCGACGTGCTGACGCAGGTCACCGGGGACACCTCGGTGCAACGGGCCAGCAAGGTCGCCCGGTTCAAGTCCGCGAAGTACACCGTCGAACGTCCGATGCTGCTCGGGGCCGCGCTGGCCGACGCGCCGCAGGACGTGCGGGCGGCCTACTCGGCGTACGGGCTGCCGTTGGGTGAGGCGTTTCAGCTCCGCGACGACGTGCTGGGGGTTTTCGGTGACCCGGCGCTGACCGGCAAGCCGGCCGGCGACGATCTGCGCGAGGGCAAGCGCACCTATCTGGTGGCGGCGGCGGTGGAGGCCACCGACGACGCGGGCCGCGAGTTGCTGCTCGGCCGGCTCGGCGACCAGGAGCTGGACGAGCAGGGGGTGACCCTGCTCCGCGAGGTGATCTCGGGGAGCGGGGCGCTGGCCCGCACCGAACAGCGGATCACCACACTCACCGACGCCGCCCTGACCGCGCTGACCGCCGTCGACCTCGACACCGAGGCCCGCCAGGCCCTGGTC
>NZ_JAGPXZ010001094.1:0-1452 GCF_018070305.1 Micromonospora sp. M51
GGCCTGATCGCCTCGACCGTGCCGGACCTGCTCGCCCCGCACGCCCGTCGGCTGCGTCTGGTGGTCCTGGTGCACCTGCCGCTCGACGACGAGCCGGAGGCCCGCGCGCTGGCCACCGCCCGGGCCGTCGTCACCACCAGCGAGTGGACCCGCCGCGCCCTGCTGGCCCGGCACCCGAGGCTCGCCGAGAGGATCCGGGCCGCGCCGCCCGGGGTGCGGCCCGCGCCGCCGGCCGCCGGCTCCGCGACCGGCGACCGGTTGCTCTGCGTCGCGGCGGTCACCCACCACAAGGGGTACGACGTGCTGGTCGACGCGTTGGCCACGCTGGTCGGGCGGGAGTGGACGATGCTCTGCGCCGGGACGCTGGCCCGGGAACCGGACCTCGTGCACCGGCTGCGCGACCGGCTGACCGGGGCGGGTCTCACCGAGCGGGTGCGGCTGGCCGGCCCGCTGACCGGCGCGGCGTTGGACGACGCGTACGCCGCCGCCGACCTGCTGGTGTTGCCGTCGCGGGGCGAGACGTACGGCATGGTCGTCACCGAGGCGCTGGCCCGGGGCCTGCCGGTGGTGACCACCGAGGTGGGCGGGCTGCCGGAGGCGCTCGGCCACGCCCCCGACGGTGACCGACCGGGACTGCTGGTCCCGCCCGGCGACCCGGCGGCGTTGGCCGCCGCGCTGATCCGCTGGCTGGACGACGACGCGCTGCGCGCCCGGCTACGGCGTGCCGCGCTCGCCCGGCGCGACACCCTGACCGACTGGTCGGTGACCGCCGCGCTGCTGGCCGGCGTACTGAAGGAGGTGGCGGAATGACCGCCGAGGAGACCCTGCCGTTCGCCGACTGGCTGCGGTTGCGGGAGCCGGCCGACGCGGCGGCGCGCGCCGAGGACCTGCTGGACGCCGTCCGCGCCCGGCCGACCGCCAACGCCCCGATGGTGATCCACGACCTGGGCAGCGGCACCGGCTCGATGAGTCGTTGGCTGGCCGCCCGGCTGCCCGGGCCGCAGCACTGGGTGCTGCACGACCGGGACGCCGACCTGCTGGCCCGCGCCGCCGAGGGCATGACCGGGGTGCGAGCCGCCGACGGCGCCCCGGTGACAGTGCGGACGAGCTGCGGTGACCTCACCCGGCTGACCGCCGCCGACCTGGCCGGGGCGTCACTGGTCACCGCGTCCGCGCTGCTGGACATGCTCACCGCGGAGGACGTCGAACGGGTGGTGGCCGCCTGCGTCGGCCGGCCCGCGCTGTTCGCCATCTCGGTGACCGGGCGGGTCCGGCTCAGCCCGACCGACCCGCTCGACGAGGAGGTCGAAGCCGCGTTCAACGACCACCAGCGGCGTACCGTCGATGGCCGGCGGCTGCTCGGCCCGGATGCCGCCGCCGCCACGGTCGCCGCGTTCGCCCGGCACGGCGTCGACGTGCGGGAACGACCCAGCCCGTGGCGGCGGCGGCATC
>NZ_JAGPXZ010001095.1:0-1450 GCF_018070305.1 Micromonospora sp. M51
TCCGGCGCGGGCCGCGCGGTGGCGTTTCCCGAACCACCGGCGAGGCCACTCACCAGACCGTTGACGGTGAGCGCCGCGAGCAGCAGGAGCAGCCCGAGCAGGAGAAGCAGCCAGTGTGCCCGGGGGTCACGCCGGGCCACGTGTTTCGCCATCGTCACTGCGGCTTACCGGGCGACCTGCTCGGCTTGGCGGTGTTGCGGTGCTCGTCGCCGCGACCCGGTCGGTCGGTGGCCGACGGCGCACCGGTGACGTCGGCGGTCGCACCGGCAGGGGTGGGGCTTCGGTCGCCGGCGGTCCGGGTGACGCGCGGCAGCGGCGCCGACGTCCGGGTCAACGGCGACGGCGACGGCGAGGTGGCCACCCGGGGCTGGTTGATCTCGTCGACGCCGGCCTCCACCGGGCGCGTCCCCCGGGAGTCGTCCGACCAGCCGGGCAGCGGCACCGAGGTGTCCAGGAAGAGCCCCGCGACGATCAGGGCCAGGCTGGTGAGCAGGCCAAGACCCATGGTGGTGCCAACGATGACGGTCAGCCGCCGACGACGCCCGGTGCCGTCGACGAACACCGGCGGGGCGGTGCCCGGTTGGTTGTGCATCTGGCGAACTCCCATGGTCACCGTGCCGGGACCGTCGGGTCCGACACCGGAAACCCGATCGTCCGGGCCTCCGGTGCACACAGCGACGCCGCCACCTGCTGTGTTACATCGACTCAGGCCGTACGCAGCTCGTCCAACGCCGTGCTGGTGCGCAGGAAGAGCAGACCGACACCGACCGTCACCAGCACCGCGGCCAGCGTGCCGGCACCGAGCCAGGCCAGGTGCTCCAGGGGTACGGGAACGGCTCGCTCGATCCCGGGGGTGTACACGATCCGGGTGTACTGCTCGCGGGTGGCCGGGTCGTCGCACAGCGCGGCCGTGGCCTCGCAGATCTCCGCCGATGAGCCGCCCGTCGACACCTTCGCGATGAGCCCTCGACCGAGCAGCGTGCCCACGGTGAGCGCGAGCAGGATCGCCGGCACCGCCGGGGTCAGCGCCTGCCAGGCCACCGAACGGCTCAGCACGGCGCGGGGCACCCCGGTGGCCACCAGCGCGGCGTAGGCACGTCGGCGGGCGACGATCCCCTCGACCAGCGCGACGATCAGCCCACCCGTCGCGATCAGAATGGCCACGGCCACCGCGCCGTCGACGAGATCCATGGTGGACAGATAGAAGGGGTTGTCGCCACCGTCAATCCCGGCGAGTCGACTCTGCTCCCGCTCGAGCTGGTCCTTGGTGGCGAAGTAGGCGCGCTGGGCGGCCGCACCCCCGCCGAAGATCACGGCGGCGAGCAGCGCGGCGAACGTGCGGCTGCCCGCCCACGGGTCGGCCATCAGCCGACCGGCCGCGAGCAGGGCCGCGGGACGGCGGGCGTGCCGGCGCAGCAACAACCCGCAGTTGTACGAGATCCAACCGGTG
>NZ_JAGPXZ010001096.1:0-1446 GCF_018070305.1 Micromonospora sp. M51
CCGTCGAGCGCCCCACACCGTGCCGTCGCGTCCACGCGGCCCGGTCGACGCCCCGCGCCGCCGCTCGTGACGACGCACCAGCTTCCGCAGAGAGATCGAGATGATGAAGCAGTTGGTGGAGAAGACCGGACGCGATGCCGCCGTCGCGCCCGAGGTACTGCCCGGCGACCTGATGACCAATCGTCAGCGGGCACAACTCGTCCTCGTGCTGGGCGCGTTGATCGCGATCGGGCCCCTGACCATCGACATGTACCTGCCGGCCCTGCCCGCCATCACGGCGGGCCTGCAGACCACTGAGACCGCCGTGCAGTTGACGCTGACCGGCACGCTCGTCGGCCTCGCGCTGGGCCAGTTGCTGATCGGGCCGCTCTCCGACGTGGTCGGGCGGCGGGTGCCGCTGCTGGTCGGTCTGGCCGCGCACATCGTGGCATCCGTGCTGTGCGTCTTCGCACCCAACATCACGGTGCTCGGCGGGCTGCGCGTACTCCAGGGGCTCGGTGTCGCGGCCGCCACGGTGGTCGCGACGGCAGTGGTCCGCGACCTGTTCAGCGGGGCCTCGTTCGCCCGGATCTTCTCCCGGCTGATGCTCGTCATGGGCCTGGCGCCCATCCTCGCTCCGACGCTGGGCAGTGGCCTGCTGAGCTGGACCGACTGGCGGGGTGTCTTCGCGGCGTTGGCGGTGCTGGGCGCGCTGCTGATCGTCGTGGCCGCGTTCCGGCTCCCGGAGACCCTTCCGGTGGCGCGTCGGCGCCACGGCGGGGTGAGCGCCACCCTGCGCGACTACCGGGGGTTGCTCAACGACCGGGCGTTCGTCGGCCTGGTGCTGGTCGCCGGGCTGGCGATGGCGGCCCTGTTCGCGTACGTCTCGGGTTCGTCGTTCGTGCTGCAGCAGGAGTACGGCCTCGACGAGCAGCAGTTCGGCATCGCCTTCGGGGCCGGCGCGGTGGGGCTGATCGGAGCCACCCAGTTCAACGTGCGGCTGCTGCGCCGCTACACCCCGCAGCAGATCCTGGTCAGCGCCCTGATCGCCGGAACGGCTGCCGGCCTGCTGCTGGTCATGTTCGCGGCGACCGGATTCGGTGGCCTGGGCACCCTGCTCGCGTCGTTGTGGCTGGTCCTGGCCGCCGCCGGGCTGGCCCTGCCGAACGCGCCGGCGCTGGCCATGAGCCGGCACAGCGAGGCCGCTGGCACCGCCGCGGCGCTGCTCGGCGCGGTGCAGTTCGGCATCGGGGCGGTGACGGCGCCACTGGCCGGTCTGTTCGGCACGGGGAGCGTACCGATGGCGATCGTCATCGCGGGCGGCATGGCCGCCGCGCTGATCGTCATGCTCGTTGTCGTTCCGCGCGCCAGCCTCGGCACTGTCGACCCGGACCTGGCTGTCGCGCTGCACTGACAACGCCCGGCGGTCGCGCCGCAGCGGGCCCCGTCGTCGCGCGGGAGAGACGG
>NZ_JAGPXZ010001097.1:0-1444 GCF_018070305.1 Micromonospora sp. M51
CCGTTCTCGGTCACCGCCAACCAGCTCATCGGCGTGCAGACGGCCTTCAGCGCCAAGGACGGCAACATCAAGGCGGCCGGCGAGTGGTCGCTGGGCGGCTCCATGGGGTTCGGTTACGCCAACGGCGCGTTCGGCGCTACCGAGCCCTGGCGCCTCAGCGTCCGCAACAGCATCACGGACTCGATCAGCGGCCCGTCGGTCGGCGTGAACGGGATCATCGTGCACTACCAGGCCGCGTTCCGGGCTGGTCTGGGTGCGCGCGGCTTCACCGCCGGGTTGTACGCGACAGTCACCGCCTCGGTGGGGCTGACCGTCGGCTCCGCGCTGGGGGCACCGCTCGTGCTGTGCCGCAGCACCCAGCTCGGCCTGTACCTGGACTACGGCGTCGGTTACACGATTCCCGCTGGCCTGACGAGGGCGATCAACGCGTTCCTCGATCTGGTGAACGCCGGACCGATCGCGGCGAAGGCGGGCATCGGCAGAGTCGACAACGTCTTCACCAAACTGGACATCCAACCGCCCAAGAAGATCTGCACCTCCTAACGTCCCCAATCGGGCTCACCCCCACCTCGACTCGGTGATCAAGAGATTTCGGTCAGCGTCCACGGCGTGTCGTGACGCAAACCTCTTGATCACCCGCTCGGGGGGTGGGGGGTGGGGTGGTGCGGGCGGGGGGGGGGGGGGGGGGGGGCCCGGCGGGTGCGGCGGACCGGCCTCCGCACCGCCCGGACCAGGGTTTAGCGGGCTGAGCAGGTGGGGCTGAGAGTGCCGGCGGTGCCGTTGGCCTGGAAGCCGTACTCGGTGGACTGTCCGGCGCCGACCTGGCCGTTGTACGACACGTTCGTCCAGGTTGTCGTGCCGCTGTTACCGCTGCGGTCGGCGCTCCACGCGTTGGTGACCGTCGCGCCCGACGGCAGCGCGATCGTCACCGTCCAGCCGTTGAGGGCCGACGATCCGGCCGTCACCCGAACGTTCGCCACGAAGCCACCCGTCCACTGGTTCACCGTCACCGTGGCCGTGCAGCCACCCGTCCCCGGCGGCGGGGTCGTGGGCGGATCGGTCGGCGGGTCGGTCGGCGGGTCGGTGGGCGGGTCGGTCGGCGTGGTGCCGTTGTTCAACGCCGCGAGGACGGCGTCGTACGCCGGCTTCTTCGAGCCGTTGCTGTTGAACAGCAACGGGGTCTGGGAGGCCCGCCACGAGTCACTGTCCCGGATGCCCCACACGGTGATGCCGTTGCAGCGCGAAACGGCGAGGCAGTCCTCCACCACGCTGCGGTAGGTGTTGGCCGACGCGCCCTGGATGTCCAGCTCGGTGATCTGGACGTCCACACCGAGAGCCGCAAAGCTCGACAGCGTGGTGCGGTAGTTGCTCACATAGGGCGAGTCGTTGTTGAAGTGCGACTGGAACCCGACGCAGTCGATCGGCACACCACGCGACTTGAAGT
>NZ_JAGPXZ010001098.1:0-1441 GCF_018070305.1 Micromonospora sp. M51
CCGGGACGGTGCGGACGGATACTCGTCGGCGCGTTGAACCGGTGGTGGCGCATTCGTGGGTGACTGCCCGCTGGAGCGTGAGCCAAGCGACATCGCGGTCGCTGACTGTTGCTCGTCAGCGGGTGGAATTGGCGTCGCCGCAGGTCTGGGTGCGGCCGTCGGCGGGCCGGGCTGCGTCGGCCGGGTCGAGGAGGCTGCCGGCTGAACGGGCATCGCCCGAGGCGCTGGGACGGCGTTGCGGGGCGACGAGGGTGCGGCGGGTGCGCGTACCGCCGGAGGGGTTGGTGGGGGTGCGGCCGGCGGTTGCGGCGGCGCCCAGGGTGAGACGGCCGGCGGCGGACCGCCCGCCGAGGGCCGCATCGCGGCGAGGGTCGCCAGCGACAGGGTCGGGCCGGTGAGCGCCGACCGGGCACCCGGCTCGCCCGCCGGGGCGACCGGAACCGGGCCGGACGTTCGCGCGGGGTGCTGCTCGCCCGACGTCGACGCGGGCGGGCCGAGATAGTCGCGGGCCGCTCGTACCGCCGGGTGGTTCTCACCGAGCACGGCGGGCCCGGCGGTGGCCACGCGCGTGTAGTTGCGGCGGGCCTCGTGCCGGTTGCCCAACTCCTCCGCCACCTCCGCCAACTCGAAGGCGAGCGCGAGCATCAGCGGATCCGAGTGCTCCCAGCGCCGCTCGCCCGCCGCGAACGCCTCCTCCAACACCCGGCGGGCAGCCGGCGGGTCGTCCCCCTCCCGGTGCAACCGCGCCAGCAGGTGCGCGGTGTGCAGCACCTCCGGATGATCGTCACCGTACGGCGGAGGAGCGGATTCGACGGCCTCCGCGAGCAGGTGCCGGGCGGCGCTGAGGTCGCCCGCGGCGCGCAGGGCGAGGGCTCGGTGCTGGGCGGCTGCCAAGGGGGAGGGATGGGGCACGTGGCAATGCTGCCGTCAGAGGGCTGCCGGACGCTACCCGGAGACGCCTCGACCGTGTGTCGCCGCGCCGTTTGAGGCGGCTTGAGCAGCGGCGGAAGGGCCGGGGGAGAGGTGCCGGAAGGCGATGTGCATGATCCACGAGCGGCGTGTACAGTAACTCCCCGTGCGGCCCGCCGTGCCGACCACCGGATGGAAAGATCATCTGGTCGGCGAGGTAGGCTGAACGTGTAGGTCCGGGTGGCGGAATGGCAGACGCGCTAGCTTGAGGTGCTAGTGCCCGTATAGGGCGTGGGGGTTCAAGTCCCCCCTCGGACACCAGAGTTCGTGGATATCCGCGCGAGATCAACTTCCTCTCGCGCGGGGAACGCGACCTGCGACGGATCATATGTGCGCACCGTCTCCCGGGAGTCGGTGCTACCTGCGCTGACACCCTTGCCGCCCCGCTGGCGGGGGTCGGGTGAGTCGTGATCGCCCGCGCCCTCGTTGGCGCGACGAGCAGCTCGTCGAGGCGCTCGTTCCCACCCCACTG
>NZ_JAGPXZ010000011.1:0-26377 GCF_018070305.1 Micromonospora sp. M51
GCCGGAGGTGGTCGCCGCCCACCGCGCCATGCTGACCGCAACGCCCCCGGACGGGTACGCCGCCTGCTGCGAGGCGATAGCCGCGATGGACCTCCGACCCGACCTCGGCCGGGTCGCCGCGCCGACGCTGGTCATCGCCGGCGCGGACGACCCGGCCACCCCCGTGCCGCACGCCCGCGAGATCGTCGGACGCATCCCACGGGCTCGGCTGGCCGTGCTCGACGCGGCGGCGCACCTGGCCAACGTCGAGCAACCCGAGCAGGTGTGCCGACTCCTGTCGGGACACTTCCAGGAGGGACGTGATGAGGAATGAACGACAGCGAGCGGCACGAGGCGGGCATGACGGTACGTCGACAGGTGCTGGGCGACGCGCACGTGGACCGCGCGGTCGCCGGCACCGACGAGTTCACCGCCGACTTCCAGGACTTCATCACCCGCTACGCGTGGGGCGAGGTGTGGAGCCGGCCCGGCCTCGACCGGCGTACCCGTAGTTGCATCACCCTCGCCGTGCTCGCCACCCTGCACCACGACGACGAGTTGGCGATGCATGTCCGGGCCGCGCTGCGTAACGGGCTGAGCCCGCAGGAGGTGGCGGAGGTCCTGCTCCAGGTCGGCGTCTACGCTGGTGTACCGGCGGCGAACCGGGCGTTCACGGTGGCCCGGGAGACCCTGCGGCAGGAGGCCGGGTGAGTGTGAGCGAGGAGGCGACCAGGTCGCCGGAGTTCGTTCAGTCGCTGGAGCGCGGCCTCGCGGTGATCCGCGCGTTCGACGGCGACCATCCGCAGCTCACCCTCAGCGAGGTGGCCAGGAGGACCGGGTTGACCCGGGCCGCCGCGCGCCGGTTCCTGCTCACCCTGGTCGAGCTGGGCTACGTGCACACCGACGGGCGGCTCTTCTCGCTGCGGGCCCGGATCCTCGAACTCGGCTACGCGTACCTGTCCAGCCTCAGCCTGCCCGAGGTCGCCCAGCGGCACATGGAGGCGCTGGTGGCGCGGGTGCACGAGTCCTGCTCGGTGTCGGTGCTCGACGGCGACGAGGTCGTCTATGTCGCCCGCGTGCCCACCAAACGGATCATGACGGTGGGGATCAGCGTCGGCACCCGGTTCCCCGCGTACGCCACCTCCATGGGCCGGGTGCTGCTCGCCGCGCAACCGACGGAGTGGCTCGACGACTACCTCGCCACGGCGCAGCTGCGCCCGCTGACCCGGCGCACCGTCACCGACCCGGCGAAGCTGCGCGCCGTCCTCACGAAGATCGCCGCCCAGGGGTACGCGATCGTCGACCAGGAGTTGGAGGAGGGGCTGCGCTCGGTGGCCGCGCCGATCCACGGCGAGAACGGTTCGGTGATCGCGGCGGTGAACGTCTCCGCGCACGCCACCCGGGGGTCCTTCGAGATGATCCGCCGGGAGCTGCTCCCGCCGCTGCTGGCCGCCGCGAAGCGGATCGAGGAGGACATCCGTGGCGGTCTGAGCCGGTCACCGACGGCCGACGGGCTCAGCTCAGCGTGAGGGCCGGCGCGGTGACCGCCCGGGCCGGGCGCCGCAGATACCATTCGGCCACCGCAAGGTTGATCAGCCAGCCGGCGACCACCAGGCCGGCCCGGAGGTTCCCGTCGGGCTGTTCGCCGACCGCGATGAGGTACGGCGCGTGGGTGAACGCCTGGGTGCCGGCGCCCAACCCGATCGCGTAGCCGCGCACCATCCACCTGCGGTGCCGGTCGATGTCCCGGCGCAGCACGGCGGCGAGACCGAGCAGGATCGCACCGGCCATGACCGAGCCGAAGACGAGCCGCATGCCGGCGAGCACGTCGTTGTCGTGGGCCGGCAGGTCGTACCCGACGGCCATCCACATGCCGCTGAACGCGACAGTCAGCCCGCACGGCACGAGCACCCGACCGGCACGGCGGTGCCAACGGTGGCGGCGCAGCCGGGGTACGAACTGGAACGCGCCGAGGACCGTGTAGACCACCGCGCCGACGATGTGCAGCACCACCGGCAGCGGATCGGCGACGAAGCGGGCATTCTCCGGGGTGACCTGCGGCCCGGTGCCCAACTCGGTGAGCCGTCCCGCTCCGGCGAGCATCGGTATCAGGCCCAGCAGGATCAACGCGGCCGGCAGCCGCCACTCTCGCATCGTCATGCCACCGATGGTGGACGCCGTACCAGGCCCCGCTCATCGGCACATGGGCCGCGATCCGGTCGGCCCATGGTCGGACACCGCCGTCGTACCTATGTCGCTCACCAGTGCCGCCGGCCGCGGTTGGTCTCGTACGCCCACATCGCCACCTCGACCCGGTTACGCACCCCCAGCTTGGTCATCAGGCTGGTCACGTGCGACTTGACGGTGCTCAACGTGATGTGCAGCTCCGCGGCGATCTCCTGGTTGGTGCGTCCCCGCGCGACGGCGACCAGGACCTGCTCCTCCCGGTCGGTGAGCGCGTCGATGGGCTGCTGGCGCGGCGCGGCCGGGTCCGCGTCGGCGAACGCCTTCAACAGCCGGGTGGTGACGCTCGGCGCGATCAGCGCGTCCCCGTTGGCCGCCGCGTGCACGGCCTGGCTGAGCAGCTCGGGACCGGCCTCCTTGAGCAGGAAGCCGCGGGCGCCGGCCCGCAGCGCCGCGTACACGTACTCGTCGAGGTCGAAGGTCGTGATGACGACCACCGCGAGCGGCTGCGCGACCGTTGGGCCGGCGAGCGCCCGGGTGGCCTCGATGCCGTCCATGCCGGGCATGCGAATGTCGAAGAGGCACACGTCGGGGCGCAGCCGCCGGGCGAGCTCGACCGCCTGCCGGCCGTCGCCCGCGCCGCCGACGACCTCGATGCCGGGCTGAGTGTTCAGGATGATGGTGAGGCCGGTGCGAACGATCTCCTGGTCGTCCGCCACGAGCACGCGAACCGTCACGCGCCGACCCCCTGGCGCGGGAGCACCGCCGTGACCGTCCAGCCACGGTCGGGATTGGGCCCGGCCTGGCAGGTGCCGCCGAGCAGATCGGCGCGTTCCTTCATGCCCGTCAGGCCGAAACCGGGTGAGCCGGTCGGCCCGGCGGCCCCGGCCTCGCCGTCGTCGCTGACCCGCAGCCGCACCGACGTGTCGTCGGCAGCGACGCTGACCTCGATGCGGGTGGCGTGCCGGGCATGGCGACGGGCGTTGGTGACCGACTCCTGAGCCAGGCGGTAGAGCGCGGAGCCGACACCGGGCGCGAGGTCGTTGAGGTCGCCGCGCAGATCCACCTCGACGTTCGGCCCGGTGCGGAACTGGCCGGCGAGCCGCCCGATGTCGGCGACCTGCGGGTGTGGCTCCCGGTCGGCGGGCTGGTCGTGGCGCAGGACGCGGACCATCGCGCGCATCTCGGCGAGCGCACGGGACGCCTCGGCCTCGATGGTGCGCAGCGCCTCGACGGCTGCGTGCGGCTGGCTCGCCGACACGGCGATGCCGGCCTGGGCGCGGATCGCCATCGCCGACACGTGGTGGGCCACCGTGTCGTGCAGGTCGCGGGCGAGTCGTTCCCGTTCCAACAGCTTCACCCGATCGAGCTCGCGCAGCCGGGCGGCGGCCCGGAAGCGGATCGCGACACCCAGCGTGGCGGCGGCGAACATCACCGCGAAGCCGGCGACGAGTTCCCCGCCGTCGATCGAGCCGACCACACCGGCGGCGGTCACCTTCGCCACCACGAAGAACGACCCGATCACGGCATCGCGACCGGAGCCCCACCGCAACAGCGCGTAGACCAGCAGGACCAGGAAGCTCGCCGTGAACAACTGACAGGGATCGCCGGGCAGCACGAACGGGGCGACAGTCGTGCCGCCGAACGCGATCACCACCATCGCGAGCGGCCTGGTCCGTCGCCAGAGGATGGTGGGCAGCAGCGCGAGCGCGACGACGACGCAGCCCACCCGCCACGGCAGATCGGGTCGGAGAGCGCCTTCCACCAGCATCGCCGGCGTCAGGACCGCGATCACCGCCCAGTCGCGCCACAGCCGGGACGGCGCGGGTGAGACACGCGGCTCGGCCAACACCGCGTGCAGGCGAGGGTGCATGGGATCCATCGTACGAACGGTGGTGCGACTCCAGATCGTCCCAAAGTACGACCGGTGGCTACCGGGTGGCCTGCCTCGCCGGGTGAGGAGGCGTCCCGCACGGAAGCTGAAGTCTGGTCCGGACGGCGGCGCCGGCCCCGGTTGCCAGCGGATCTCCGCGGCGTTACGTTGAGACGCCATCGACGTATGTCTACATCGCTAGGTACGGGGGCCCGCATGTCCACGCCTGTCACTCGTCGCACCGTGCTGGCCGGTGGGGCCGGCGCCGCCATCGGCCTGGCAGTGCCCGGCCTCGCCGTCGCGCACTCCGGTGGCCACCATCGCACCAGCGTGAGCTTCACCCTCGACGCGACAACCCTCGACGGCGGCGAGCAGGTCACCTCGGTCACCCTCGACACCAGCCGGCTCGGGCCGATCGACCCGGCCGGGCTGACCCCCGCCACGTTCACCGTGCACGCCAAGGCCACCAGCCCGATCCCGATCGCTCCCGGCGACCTGATCTTCAGCGAGTACGACCTGGACCGGACGGTGACCGCGGCCCGGCTCGACCGGCGCGGCAACATCGTGCTGGAGTTGAGCCACGGCGAGGGTCAACCCGGCGGCGGCACCCTCGGGTACATCCTGAGCAGGGGCCGCAACGTCCAACTGGACCTCGTCTACACCATCACCCAGAACACCCCGATCGTCCGACGCCACGGCTCGCCGGTCACCATCGGCCGCTTCGTGCAGGCGGGGCTGTCGAACCCCGAGGTGGACGCCTTCAGCTACCACGTCTCGGGCTCCGGCCTGAAGTACCGGCTGTACTCTCCCGACCACTCGCCCCGACGCGGTCGGCGGCCACTGATCGTCTGGCTGCACGGCGGCGGTGAGGGTGCCTCGCTGCCCGACGACTACTACGACAACGAGACCACACTGCGTGCCAACCGTGGAGCGCTCGGCTTCGCCACCCCGCAGGCACAGCAGATCTTCTCCGGCGCGTACGTCGTCGCTCCGCAGAGCACCTCCTACTGGATGGAGGACGGCCCCCGGTTCGCCCCGCTGATCCGCGAGATCGTCCAGGACCTGGTACGCCGCAAGCGGGTCGACCCCGACCGGATCTACGTGGTCGGTTGCAGCAACGGCGGCTACATGTCGCTGGAGATGACCTCGACCTATCCGGACCTGTTCGCCGCGTCGGTGCCGATCTGCGGTGTCGTCGAGCCGCTCGACGGGGAGGGCCCCCCGTTGCTCACCGACGCGGAGCTGGCCGGGATCCGCACGCCGACCTGGCTGGTCACCTCACGCGACGACGACACCGTGCCGCCCGAGACCAACACGATCCACGCGCACGACCTCATCCCGGGATCGCTGATCACCCTGTACGACCACGTCGTGTGGAACGGCTACCAGTTCCCCGGGCACTGGTCCTGGATCTACGTGGCCCGCAACGACCCGAGCCTCAACGGCACCCACATCTGGCAGTGGATGGCCCGTCGTCGTCGGTGATCCGTCGTCCGGCCCGGATGGATCACCGCCTGCGGCGCAGTTCGCGCAACACCCCGTGTCGACGCAGCGCCCAGACGAGACGCCGCACGCGGGGGTGCCACACCACCAGCACCGCCGCCCGGCGGATCAGGCCGATCCGGTTGTCGCTCACCTGGTTCTCGATCGCCTGCCAGATCAGCTCGCGCACCTTGGCGCTCGCCAACACCGCCCGAACCTCACGCCGTACGGTGGTATCCTCGGCCGCCGACGCGATGGCCGCGGCCTGACCCGGCCGGTCCGCGAGCGGCTCCACCGCCGCCGCGACGAGGGGCCGGCGTACCTCGTCCCGCTCCAGCAGCAACAACACCGCTTCCCGGATCTGCACAGTGTCCAGGGCCGACCGCAGCAGCCGGAGCAGGCTGCGTTCCACCTCGTGGTCGTGGTCCGGAACGGTGAGGGTGGTCAGCAGTCCCGCGACCTCGTCGAGGTCGACGACGTGTCGCACGCCGGTGCGGAACTCCGGCAGCTCCCACGCCACCTGCAGCGCCTTGACGAGATTGCGGTTCATGGGCCACCCGCTACCCGCGAGCGCCGGCCGGCGAAACCCCGCGACCGGTCCGGGGCGGCGCGCCAGCCACGATTTCCGTGACGGGGTGAGCGGCCGCCCGGGGTCGGGCGGCCGCTCGTCATCGGGTCAGCACCAGGTCAACGTCGAGTTGATCCGTGTGACGTTGCTGATCGTGTTGTTCGCCCCACCGCAGGGGTTCTGGGTGATGTTGGTGTTGGTGACCGTCAGGTTCTGGAAGCGGATGCCGGAGGAGATCGGGAACTCCGATCGCGAGGCGATCCGCACCTCGCCACCGCCCGTCACCGTCCCGGACACTCCGGCGATGACGACGTTGTAGCAGTTCTCCACCAGGATCGAGTTGTTCCCGGTGTTCGAGATCGTCACCCGGTCGATGACCGCGCCACCGGACTCGGAGACACAGAAGATGCCCCGACCGCCCCCGGACGCGATCACGGTGCCGACCCGGATGTTGGTCGGGTACGAGCTGCCCACCCGGCCGTTGCGGTTGGCCATCCGGAACGCCGCGTACCCGGTGCCGGTCCCGGCGCCCTGCGCGTCGACAGTGCCCACCGTGGCGTTGATCGTGTCGTTGAGCAGCAGCCCGGAGTCCCGGGTGTTGCGCGCCGTGACCGTGCCGATCGTCAGACCGTCCACGCCGTACGTCTCCACCCCGTGCGTCCCGGTGCCCGACACGTACACGTTGTCGATGCGGATGTTGCGCACCTTGACCGCCCGATCTCCGCCGTGGTTGTCGATGCGTACGCCCAGACCGGCCGAGAGCCGCATGTCGATCTGCCCGAGGGTCAGGTTGTTCACGTTGCGCATGAAGATCCCGTACAACGGTGAGCCGGTCAGCGTGAGGTTCTGCACCTCGACGTCAGTGGTGCCGCGCGAGTAGACCGGCGCCTGGTCGCCCGAGCCCGACCCGGTCACGTTGATCGTGCCGCACACGGCCAGAGTGGTGTACGACGGCAGCGACAACCGGGAGCCGGCGCTCATCGAACCGGAGCCGCGAACCACCACCCGCTGCTTCGACGTACGACCCGCCGAGAGCGAGTTGACCGCCGCCTGCATCGCCGACAACATGTCCGAACCCGAGTAGACAGTCGACGAGCCGTTGCGGGCCGTCCAGGTGCTCCCGCTCAGCACCGCCTCGGCGTTTGTCGACCCGCTGCCGCAGCCGGTGGTGGGTGGTGTGCTGACACCGCCCACCGCGACCAGCTGCCACTGCTGGTTCGTGCCGTTGAGGTCGGTGTACTGACTGATCCGGCCGCCGTCGGCGGTGGACCGCTCCCAGACCTCCAGCACCTTGGCGGAGTGGCGGTTGACCAGGCGGACGTGGCCGCTGTCGGAGTCGAGGACCTGGAACTGCTGGTTGGTGCCGTTGAGATCGGACCACTGCCGGTACTCGGCGCCGTCGGCGGTGTTCCACTCCCACAGGTCGACGACCTTCCCGCTGTGCCGGGCCTTGAGGCGGTAGTAGCCGCCGCCGGAGGAGACGAACTGGAACTGTTGCCACGCCCCGTCGTTGCGGGACCACTGCTGGATCACCGCGCCGTCCGCCGTCGAGGTGTCCCGGACGTCGAGGACCTTGCCGCTGTGCCGGTTGACCAGGACGTAGTAGGCGTTGGTGTCGATCGCCGCCGCTGCCGGCGGTGCGCCGACCAGAACCGCGCCGGCCGCGCCGACCAGCGTGGTGATCATGGAGAACACCAGGCTGGTACGCCATCGGCGACGGACCGACCCGCCGCCGGACCGTTTTCTCGTGAGGGGGAAGGGCATCGCTCCTCCTGGCTGGATGGGCTCGGGGTGAGACGGGACGGGTGCCGAGGCCGGCGGGCGCTACTCCAGGTGGAAGGTCGCCGATGCGCGGTCGGCGCTCGAACTGACCGCCTCCACGTAGAGCAGTCCGCCGCGATGGCGCACATGACGGCCCGGGAAGTTCTGCGACTCCAGGGAGATCCCGGCGCTGTCGGCGAGGCCGGCCTGGCGGCGGAAGCTCGCATCGCCAGCGAACAGGGCTGAGCCGTCGCTCTTCTCGACGTACAGGGCGAAGCCCCGGTGACGCAGGTAGTACCCGGGGAAGTTGGTCGACTCCAGCGACACCGATCCGCCGCCGGCGAGGCCGCTGACGATGCGGAACTGGGAGTCGGCCAGGTTGGTCACGTTCGGCTCGATCCGGGCCCGGTAGTCGTAGTGCCGGATGTAGCTGCTGGTCTGGTCGTGTGACCGCAACCGGACCGGGGTGGCACCGTCGGGCACCGGGATGCCGAAGTTCGGGGTGCCGTCGGCGTTCCAGTACACCTTCTGCAGCCGGGTGCGCCGGTTCGGGTCGTTGAGCGGATCACCGGAGATGTCGCGGTAGCTCCGGTCGTGGTAGACGAGGATGTCGCTCTGCCCGTCCTCGGAGACGGTGAACGAGTTGTGGCCGGGGCCGTACTGGCTGGTGGCCGCGTTGCTCGCGAACACCGGGCTGGGGCTCTTGCTCCACGAGGCGGCGTCGAGCAGGTTCGCGGTGACGGAGGCGCTCAGCATCCCGAGGCAGTAGTTGGCGTCCGTGGCGCTGGCCGAGTAGGTCAGGAAGATGCGGCCGTTGCGTTGGATCACCGCCGGTCCCTCGGCGACCCGGTAGCCCCGGGTCTCCCAGTCGTACGTCGGCACGACGAGGCGAGTCACCGTGCCGGTGATCTGCCACGGGTTGGCACCCATCCGGGCGAGGTAGACGTTGGAGTTGTTGGAGATCCCCGGCTCCTGCTGGGCCCAGGTCAGGTAGCGCACCCCATTGGCGACGAAGGTGGAGGCGTCCAGACTGAAGGTGTCCCAGGGGGTGCTGATCCGGCCGCGTTCGGTCCAGGAACCGGTGAGCGGATTGGCGTTGGCGTTCTCCAGCACGTACATCCGGATCCGCCACACGTCATCGGTCCGCCCGGCGGCGAAGTAGACGTACCACCGGTTGTTGATGAAGTGGATCTCCGGTGCCCAGATGTGGGCACCCATCTCTCCGCTGGTGTGGCGGCTCCAGATCGTGGTCTCCGCCGCCGTCGCCAGCCCCTGCAGGGTGGTCGCCCGGCGCAGCACGATCCGGTCGTACTGCGGCACCGTCGCGGTCAGGTAGTAGTAGCCGTCGGTGTGCCGGAAGATGTGCGGGTCGGCCCGCTGGTTCGCCAACGGGTTGGTGTAGCTGACGGCCGGTGCGGCCTGAGCCGGCCCGGCCACGGGCAGGCCGGCCGACACGGCCAGCACCACCAACACCGCGGCCAGCGCCGACCGCAGTCGTCGATGGCCGCCGCGGCCGGCGGGCCCGTGGCGGACGGCTCGGCGGGTGGTGGGGTCGGTGGGAGCGAGTGGCAGCGGCATCTGTCCTCCGCGAGCGTGGGAAACGGCCATTGACCGGCGCGGGACGACACCCGCCGTGCGGCGTGCCGATGCGGTCGACGTCACCCGGCGATGTCGGGAAGGGCCGGGGGAGAGGCCCGAAAAGGCGGGAGTGTGACGGTGGCGTTGCGGGCAGGTGGCGGACTCATGTTGGCGTTAACATCGATGCATGTCAAGGTGTGGAAGTCACTGACCTGGCGGCGGCGGCCACCCTCGTGCCTGCGGGTAGTGTCCTCGGCGTGCTGCGACGGTGGGTTCTGGCGATCCTGATGGCGGCCTGCGGCGTGTTGGTGGCGGCGAGCCAACTGACCGCCGGGCTGCCCGCCGTCGGCGCGGTCGAGCTGGTGGTCTTCCTGGTGTTGGCACTGCTGCTGTCGCCGTGGGCCTTCCCCCGCTCGGTGAGTGCCGCCGAAGCGCGGCGGGCCAGCGCGGTGGACGGCCGGCCGATCGTGTACTGGCGTCCCGGCTGTCGCTACTGCCTTCAGCTGCGGTTCTCACTCGGCCGGCTCGCCCGGCGGGCCCACTGGGTGGACATCTGGCACGACCCGGCCGCTGCCGCCGCCGTCCGGGCGGTGGCCGGCGGCAACGAGACGGTGCCCACCGTCGTGCTCGGCGAACGGGCTGTGGTCAACCCCGACCGGGCCTGGTTCCGCCAGCAGCTCCGCTCGTCCTGACCCGGCGTCACCCTCATCCCACCGGGTGGCCGGCACGGTACACGGCCCTCGGGCGACGCAGCGCCCTGATGTCGCTCGTCGGGTCGCCGTCGACGATCAACACATCGGCGTCGAACCCCGGGGCGATGCGGCCCTTGCGTCGCGCCAGCCCACTCTGCTCGGACCTGGCTTCCGTGAGTCGGGGCAGGTGTTCCACAATCGGCGTCACCTCAGGAGCGGTGCGCTGCCACGTTGATGACGTTGCCGTCGGGGGCACGGACGAAGAACCGGCGCACCCCCCACGGCTCCGTGGTCAGCGGGTGCACGATCTCGTAGCCGAGCCGCTGTGCCTCGGCATGGGCGGCGTCCACATCGTCCACCTGGACGCTGATGACCGAGTCCTCGGGTGCGGACGCGTCACCGGAGACGAGCTGCACGGCCACGTCGGGGTCGGGCGAGGTGTAGCGGGCCACCCAACCCAGGTTGAACGCCTCGGTGCTCAGACCGAGGAAGTCGGTGTAGAAGCCCTTCGCGTCGCTGATGTCAGCCACCGGAAGGTTGGGCAGGATGCGGACGACGCGCATGGGGACCTCCAGCTCGGGTCCGATGATTATCCGCCTGACACCGCACGCGCCACGGTGCATCCTGACGCGATGGCAGCCGATGACATGATCGATTCCGAGAACTGGGCCGGCGGGTTCTACGAGCTGATCCTGGTCCTCGGGCCAGCCGATGATGCCCGACTCGACCGGGCCGCGGGTGCTCTCTGGCGGGCCGCTGACGTCCGTGGGTGCCGCGTCGGGGTTGACCTGGTCGAGGTGACCCCCGGCGCGCAAGCGTTCACGACAGGCGGGCACCTGCGCGGGACGCTCACGCTCCCGTCCGGCGCGCGGGTGGTGTGCGGCAGCTACACGACCAGGTACGACAGCGTCGACAACCTGGTGCTCTACCTGCCGCTCGGCGCGCTGGCCCGGGCGGACGGGAGGATCGGCGGGTACCCGTTCGACCAGCGCAGCGGCGTCGAGTCGCTGACCTGGCGCGCCCCACTCGACCGTTGGCTGGCCGACATCGCTGTCACCGTCCACGCCGACGTGCCGTTCACCCGCGCCATCATCGGCTTCGAGGCTGACGACGACACCGACACCACCGCCGGTGCGAGCTACACCGCTCGCCTGGTACCCGGGACCAACGGCATGGACTATCACCCGGCGACCAACTGACCGGGCACCGAATCCGGCGCGGTCGCCGTGCGGGTTGGCTGTGTGCTGGGCCGCCCGGGTACGGCCGGGCCCCGACTATTCCGCTGGTCGCACCCGGGCGACGCGTCGGCGGTAGTCGGCGGCCACGGCTATGACCAGCGGACCCCACGCCAGAAGTGGGGCGTAGAAACGCAACACCTCCCAGCCGGGGGCCGGATGTGCCGGTTCGTCGTCCCCGATTCCCACCCAGCCGCTCTGCACGACGTGGAACCGCTGATTCAGCAGGAAGTACGCGCAGACGGCGACGAGCAACCAGCCTCCGGCCAACGCCACGCCCACGACCGGACGCGCCGGGATGCGACGGCCGCCGAAGCGGGGTATCCACGGCGGAACCCGCTGGCCCCACCCGTGCACCAGCCCGAGTGTCGACAGCGCCAACCCCATCGACACCGCGGACAGCAACAGCATGTACCAGTGCGAGACGGCATCGTCGGTGAACACCAGCGACAGTCGCCAGAGCGCGGACGGCAGGACGCAGAGCGGAACGGCGTAGGCGGCCCAGACCGCCCAGGGCGGCGCGGCGGTGCTCGGGTACGCCGGCGCCGGTGGTCCGGTTCGGGTCTGTTCGTCAGCGGCAGTCATGGACCAACGATCGCCGGCTGTGGGTTCGCTCTCCTCCCCGACGCAGTGGAAGTGCTTCCCCTGCTGGGGGCAGGTCGTCGGGGTGGGGACCCGTTCGCCCGGGACCGCCTAGGTCGTTCTCTGCTGGGCGAAGAAGGACTCGGCCGCCTCCAGCCGGGGCACCTCGACATTCAGCCTGCGCGCCTCCGCCAGGGTGTCGCGGCAGACCGCGCGCAGTTCCTCGGGGTTGGCGTGCGCCTCCATCACCACGCGCATCGGCGGGAAGTGCCCGAACAGCCAGGCGAGCGCCGGCGCTGCCAGCCAGACCGGTGCCGTGAAGGGCAACAGGTCGGCCCGGTGCCGCCGCAGGTCGACGCCACGGGCCTCGACGAGCGGGAGGAGTTCGCGGATGGCGAGGATCGCCTCGCGCATGGTGCTGGTCGTGAGCTTGGACAACGAGCCCAGTTTCAGGCTCTGCGTGTGCAGGCCGGCGTTCTGCACGAAGTGGATCGACAGCCAGCCACGGAAGTCCCGGTTCTCCCGGAGCCTGAACCCCGCCTCGCGAAACACCTGGCGCACGGCCCGCTCGCGTTCGGTCGGTGCCCCGCCGAGGGTGCCGAAGGTGACCACGGGCAGGAGACTTCCACGAAGCACACCGTCGTCGCCGAAACCGCCGCCGGCCCCGGGGAAGCCCCAGGCCACCTGGTCGGCGGGAAGGTGCGCTGTCGCGGCCGGCGGCTCGACCCACAGGTTGTTGAAGACGAGCACTGTGGCTCGGCCCACGCGCGGTCCCAGGAAGGCGGCGGCCTCCGCGAAGCTGTAGTGCTGCACGCTCAGCACGATCAGGTCGAAGTCGTGGTCCGGCTCCAGGGACTCGCGATAGCGCACCGGCCACCTCTCGGCGACCCGCTTCCCCCACGGCCGTCGGCGCGCGTCCAGCAGATCAAGATCGATCGCATCGCCGTACGCCGCTGCCCGCCCTGGCCGGACGTAGAACTCGACGTGGTGCCCGGCCTGCTCCAGCGCCCACCCGTACACCGCGCCGATCACGCCGCGACCGAACATCAGAATCTTCACGTGGCACCTCGTACCCTATAATTGGAGGTCATCTCCGCTTTCAAAAATATGGAGACAGTCTCCACTTGTCAACCCTGGGGCCCCTGTGACCGATGCCAAGCCACTGCGCGCCGACGCCCGCCGCAACCGCGACGCCCTGATCGCCAAGGCTCGCGAGCTCTTCGCCGACGGCCGCTTCGACCTGCGCTTCGACGACTTCGCCAAACTTGCCGGGGTGGGCACCGGCACGCTCTACCGGCACTTCCCGACCCGTGAAGCGCTGGCCGAGGCGGTCTACCGTGAAGAACTCACCGCCATGTGTGAGCGCGCCCACGAGATGCAGGCCACCCTCCCCGCCGACCAGGCGCTGGAATCCTTCCTGCGCGGCTTCGTGGACCACCTGCACCACCACGAGGGCCTCGCCCGCACCCTCGCGACGCTGATGGCCACCCAGTCCGGCGCGCTGGCGGAGGGCACCCAAGCTCTGGGCCAGGTCGTCGCCGATCTCCTGGCCGCCGCCGCCAAGACCGGCGCCATCCGCGACGACGTGGGCGCCGGCGCCGTCATGATGACCCTGCACGGCATCTATGCGGCCTACGACCACCCGAGCTTCCGCACCGACGCGGACGGTGTCGTCGCCCTCGTCCTCGACGGCCTGCGCCGCGGAGAACCCTGAGCAACGGGTCCCCGCGCCGACCGGCCATCTCAGTCACCGCCCAGCGCGGCCGCCTTGCCGAGCAGCACCGAGCGCTCGCGCTGATTGGCGCAGAGCCGGGCGGCCAGCGCCAACTCGGCGCGGGCCTCCGACCGCCGGCCGAGGCGGGTCAGCAGCTCACCGCGTACGGTCGGGACGAGGTGCGAGCCGGGGAGCCGGTTCGAAGCGATCAGCTCGTCCACGACGGCCAGGGCTGGTGCCGGACCCGAGGCCATGGCCACCGCGACGGCCCGGTTGAGCTCGACCACCGGCGAGGGCGCGACCCGGCCGAGCGCCTCGTAGAGCCGGACGATCCGTGCCCAGTTGGTCTGCTCGACCGAGGGCGCCGACGCGTGGGTGGCCGCGATCGCGGCCTGCAGGCCGTACTGGCCGAGGCCGCGCTCCGATGCCGTGGCCAGCGCGGCCAGCCCACGACGAATCGCCGACAGGTCCCACAGTCGGCGGTCCTGGTCGGCGAGGAGCACCGGCGCGCCCTGCGGGTCGGTCCGGGCCGGGAAGCGGGCCGCTGTCAGCTCGCACAACGCGAGCAGGCCGTGCACCTCCGGCTCGTCCGGCTGGAGCGCGGCCAGGGTGCGGACCAGCCGGATCGCCTCCTCGGCGACGTCGGGGCGCAACAGCCGCTCACCCGAGGTGGCCGTCGACCCCTCGGTGAAGATCACGTAGAGGACGCTGAGCACGCCGCCCAGCCGCTCCCGGCGCGCGCCGGGCGGCGGCAGTTCGAACGGCACCCCGGCCGCCGCGATCGCCTTCTTGGCTCGGGTGACGCGGGCCTGCACGGTCGGCACGGGCACCAGGAACGCGCGGGCGATCTCCTCGCTGGACAGGCCGCCCACCACCCGCAGGGTCAGCGCCACCCGCGCCTCGCGGGGGAGCACCGGGTGGCAGCTGACGAACATCAGCGCCAGCACGTCGTCGTCGATCCGGTCCGGATCGATCTCCTGGTCGATCACGGGGTCGGCCGCCAACAGGGCATACCGGTCCTGGAGGGCGGCCCGGCGGCGGATCGCGTCGATCGCCCGCCGCCGGGCCGTGGCCATCAACCACCCGGCCGGATTGGCCGGAGATCCACGCGGCCAGGCCACCAGTGCCTCGGCAACCGCCTCCTGGGCGGCATCCTCGGCCAGCCCGAAGTCACCGGTGAACCGGGTCAGCGCGGCGACGATCCGCGCCGACTCGATCCGCCAGACGGCCTCGATGTCGGCCGTACCCATCAGACCTGGCCGTCGCTCTCGCCGCCCAGCGGAACCTCGTCGGCCTCGGCCACCCGACGGACCTCGATCTTGGATCCGCGGACCGCCGGGACCCGCTTGGCCCACTCGACCGCCTCCTGCTTCGTGGCGACGTCGAGCAGGAAGTAGCCGCCGAACAACTCCCGGGTCTCGCCGTACGGGCCGTCGGTGACCACCGGCGTCTCGCCACCGAAGTCGACCACGACGCCTTGGCGCGGATCGTCGAGACCCTCGGCCGCGACGAGCACGTCCGCCTTCATCATCTCCTCGATGAACCGGCCGGTCGCGGCCATCGCCTCATCGATCGAGGCCATCATGGCCGCGTTCGTCTCGTCGGTACCCCGCATGATCAACATGTACCTCGACATCGTCTTCTCCTCATCCGACGGGCCGCCTCCCGACCCTCGCACGCACTCGTCGAACGAGCGGCCCGCGAATCGACATCGCCAGGAGAATCTCTCGCCGCGACACCTCCGATTCCCCGAACCACGGGTGGCGGCCCACCGAACCGGACGCCCGCCGGTGGTCACCTTGCCCCACACCGCTTGATTGAATCGGCGTACATCAATAGATTGAGGGTGGGCGCCGCCGAGGCCCGGGAGACCGGGCCGTCGGCGGCTGACAGGTCCGCCCCGAGCCGGGCATCTCGGTCGTCCGCACGACCGGCAGCTGTGGCGCACCGCCGCGCCGCATCCAGGGCACGTTCTCGCGTCGCGTCCGTCCAGGACACGCCGCGGTCGCGGCCTCCGCTCAGCTCGATTCAGAAGGACCTTCCATGACGATTTTCCGTGCCCGCCCCGCCGCGACAGTGGTCGTCGTCGCCGCGCTGGCCGCCGCCGCGACCACAACCGGCGCGGCGGTGCTCACCGGCCCGGCGTCGGCCGCCCAGGGTTGCCGGATCGACTACACACCCAACCAGTGGCCCGGCGGGTTCACCGCCGCCATCAAGGTCTCCCCGGGGGACACGGCCGTCTCCAGTTGGACCGTCACCTGGACGTACGCGGGGGACGAGCGGGTCACCAGCGGCTGGAACGCCACTGTCAGCCAGTCAGGATCGACGGTGACCGCCCGTAACGCGTCGTACAACGGCAGCATCCCGGCCGGCGGCTCCACCGAGTTCGGGCTGCAGGGGACGTACGGCTCCAGTCCCGGCGCACCGACCGGGTTCGCGCTGAATGGCGTCCCGTGCAACGGCGCCACCCCGCCGCCGACGACGCCCCCACCGACGACGCCCCCACCGACGACGCCTCCGCCGACCACCCCGCCGCCGACGACGCCGCCGCCCACCACCCCGCCGCCGACCACCGAGCCGCCGACCGGGTGTGCCGGCGCGGTGCTCTGCGACGGCTTCGAGAGCCAGACCGGTTCGACGCCGTCCGGTGACTGGGCCGTGGTCAGCCCGGACTGTTCCGGTGCCGGCACCGCCACCATCGACACCACCACCACGCACAGCGGCAGCCGGTCGGTCCGGATCAACGGCGCAGCCGGGTACTGCAACCACGTCTTCATCAGGTCCACCAAGAACCTCGGCAGTGTGGGCACCGTCCGCTACGGGCGGATCTGGGTCCGGCACACCAGCGCCCAGCCCACCGAACACACCACGATGATGGCGATGGTCGACGCCGCCGACGGCAACAAGGACCTGCGGTTGGGTGGCCAGAATGGTGCCCTGCAGTGGAACCGCGCCTCCGACGACGCGACGCTGCCCGAGCAGAGCCCGGCCGGGGTGGCACAGAGCGTGCCGCTGCCCACCAACCGATGGACCTGCCTGGAGTTCATGGTGGACGGCGCGGCCGGTCAGCTGCGTACCTGGTTGGACGGCACCGCCATCGTCGGGTTGACCGCCGACGGCGCGCCGACGCACGACATCGACGGCCAGTGGTACAACCGCACCTGGCGACCGCAGCTCACCGACCTGAAGCTGGGCTGGGAGAGCTACGGCGGCGGAGCCGACACCCTCTGGTACGACGACGTCGCGGTGGGGTCCAGCCGGATCGGCTGCTGACCCGTCGGGGTCGTCGACGGCGCCCGGCAGCGGTGCGCCGTCACGCCGACGGTGCTGTCTAGGGTGTGACCCCGAGGGTGGGTCACACCCTGGACCGCGTCGGCCTCGACCTGGCCGGGCCCGCAGGAGAGAGCGACAATGGACCGCAACCTGGCCGACGTCCTGGACGCGGCGGCGCACGGGCACTTCCCACCACCGGACGGCGGAACCACAGTGGTGCCGCAACCCAGCCGCCGGGACGCCGGAGTCATCGCCTTCACCGGGCACTCGGTGGTGTTCACCGACGAAGACCCCCAGTGGGTACGCCGTGTGCTGAGCAGCACCGACTGCGACCCGTTGGCGGCCACGATGAACCCGCGTTTCCTGGGTGCGCTGCTCGACCGCACCCGACGGTCCATGGACACCATCGACCTGCTGACCGTCGCGAGCAACCTCGCCGGGCCGCCGCCACTGCGGCTGACCGAGCTTGCCGACGGCGATCATCCCCGCGAGGTCAGGGCCCGTCGCCGCCGTGACGACGTCCGGGTCTGGGCCGCCGAGGGTGGAGTGGTCGTGCTCGGCCGAGGGGTGGCCGGCCGTTGGGAGGCGGCGATCGAGGTCGACGACGAGCGTCGCCACCGGGGCCTGGGGCGGGCGCTGGCGACGGCGGCTCGACACCTGGTGCCCGAGGGTCAGCCGGTCTGGGCTCAGCAGGCCACCGGGAACGCCCGCAGCGTGCGCGCCTTCCAGGCGGCGGGATTTCGACCGGTGGGCGCCGAAGCGCTTCTCCTCCTGGCCTAGGCACCACATTGACGGACCCCGCGTCCACTGTGCGCAAAGCGTGATCGGCGGGACGTTTCCACGATCACGTCCGGGGGCATCCCGGCGGATGAAGGCAGCCGCCTCTACCCCCTGATCGAGGAGAACACCATGTCGGTCCAGGCATTTCTCTACGTCGTCGCCGTCATCCTGATCGTGCTCGCGGCCCTGCCGTTGCCCACGAGGGGTGTCTCGCTCGCGCTTCTGGGTGCCGCCTGCGCCCTGCTCGCCTACGCCTGGCCGGTGATCACCGACTGATCCTTCCGTAGCTCCTCGGCGCGGCGTCGGCCGGTGGCGGAAGGGCGATCGATCGCGGGCGGCCTGCTGGTGCGACGCCGCCCGCAACTGTCTGCGGGCGGGCTCATCGACCCTTGCTGAGTTTCTTTCACAAGCGTAGGAAGAACACCACCACCGTCAGCCCCGCATCGATCCGCCGTCCAGCGTCGAAGGAGATGCCTGTGACCACCCCCAGAGGGCTCCGTCTCGCCGTGTCCGTGCTGGTGACCGCGGGCGCGGTCCTGCTCGGCACGGCGGCCCCCGCGGCACCGCCGACGGCACCCGCACCGGCCGGGCACCCGTCCTGCGACCCGATCGACCCGACCGCCTGCCTGCTGCCGTTCCCGAACGACTACTTCACCGTTCCGGACCGGAGCAGCCCCACCGGCAAACGGGTACGGTTCGCCGCCGCCGCGATGCCCGCCAACGTGCAGGGAACCCCCATCGACCCGACGGAGTGGAACCGGCAGGACGGGTTCAGCCCCGGCTCGCCGATCCTGGTGCGCGTACCCGGTCTCGACGCCACCGCGAGCGGTATCGCCCCGGTCACCGACATCGGCCGTTCGCTGGCACCGGACGCCCCGATCGTGCTGCTCAACGCCCGGACCGGCACACGCACGCCGTACTGGGCAGAGCTGGACGCGCACGCCGTCGGCCAGCCCGACCGGCAGCTGCTGATCATCCGGCCGGCGGTGGCGCTGGCCGAGGGCACCCGCTACGTGGTCGGGCTGCGGGGCCTGCGCGACGGAAACGGGGCCCCGATCCGAGCGCCGAAGGCGTTCACGGCGTACGTGACGGGTGCCGGCGTCACACACCGCGACCCCCGGGCGCCGCAGATGCGCAGGATCCTCACCGATCTGACCCGGAGCGGCGTCAACCGGCACAGCCTCTACCTGGCCTGGGACTTCACGGTGGCCAGCCGGCACGGGCTGACCGGCCGGATGCTGGCGGTCCGCGACGACGCGTTCGCCGACCTCGGCCGGGCCGCGCCGTCGGTCACCGTCACCCAGGTGACCGACTACCGGCCGGAGCAGGACCCGCTGATCGCCCGGCAGGTCAGTGGCACCATCGGCGTGCCGTCCTATCTGACCGGCGACGGCGGCCCCGGCTCCCGCTTGCACTACGGCCCGGCCGGCGGCGCCGGGACAGCTCCCACGCCGAACGCCCTGCCCACGCCGTCCGGCACGACACTGGCGGCGGACTTCGTCTGCAACCTCCCGCGAAGCGCCTCGGCCGCGAAGCCGGCGCACCTCTCGCTGTACGGCCACGGGCTGCTCGGCCGGCCGACCGAGATCAACGCCGGCAATGTCAAGACGATGTCGAACACCCACAACTTCACCTTCTGCGCGACCAGTTGGATCGGCATGGCCGCCGCCGACGTCCCCTATGTGGCCGGTGCCTTCACCGACCTCAGTGCCTTCCCCGCGGTGGCCGACCGGTTGCAGCAGAGCTTCCTGAACTTCCTCTTCCTGGGCCGCGCGATGATCCACCCGAGCGGCTTCGCCGCCCACCCGGCGTTCCGGGACGCCACCGCCCGGCCGCTGATCGATCGCCGGGGCGGCCTGCACTACGACGGCAACAGCCAGGGCGGCATCAACGGCGGCGCGCTCACCGCCATCGCCCAGGACTGGACCCGGTCGGTGCTCGGCGTGCCGGCGATGAACTACTCCACGCTGCTGCAACGCAGTGTGGACTTCGCGCCGTTCCAGAGCGTGCTGGACGGCTACTACCCGGACACTGTCGACCAGCAGCTGATTCTCGCGCTGCTGCAGATGCTGTGGGACCGGTCCGAGGCCAACGGGTACGCCCAGCACCTGACCGACCAGCCCCTACCGCGCACCCCCGCCCACCAGGTGCTGATGCACGTGGCCTTCGGCGACCAGCAGGTGTCACCCGCCGCGGCGGAGGTGCAGGCGCGCACCATCGGCGCTCGGCTGCACACCCCCGCGCTCGCCGACGGCTGGTCACTGGACGTGCACCCGTACTGGGGTATCGCGCCGATCCGCCGCTACCCGTACACCGGTTCAGCGATGGTGATCTGGAACAGCGGCGCGGCCCAGGCGCCACCGCCGACCAATCTCGCCCCGGCCGGGCCCGAGTTCGGCGACGATCCGCACGAGTTCCCCCGCGCCCAGGTCGGGGCCCAGAAACAGAAGGCGGTCTTCCTGCTCACCGGCACTGTCATCGACGTCTGCGCGCGGACCCCCTGCCCCTGACCCGGACATCGTGACCCGGTGGGGCGCTGGGCCGGCCAGCACCCCACCGGGGTACGTCGAACTCGTCAGGTCAGCAGCGCACCTCGGTCTCCTTCTGCGCCACGTCCGAGATGCCGCCGAGGGCGCGGGTGCACACCGACAGCGTGTTCGCGCCCAGCGACCAGACCTCCGGGCCGCTGGAGCACTGCAGGTCGCGCAGCGTGCTTCCGGTCACGATGGAGGTGCACACCTGGTACGCGCCGTGGCTGGCCCGGTACTGCTGCCACACGTACGTGTAGGCGTAGTTCTTACCGCAGCCCTTGTACTGCTTGACCGACGCCGCGGTCTGACCGCCGACGGTGACGTACGCCGTCGCGCCGATCTGCACCGAGCCCGCACAGCGCGGGTTGGTTTCGGCGTGCGCGGGTCCGGCGAACGCCAGCGTCGCGGGCACAGCCGGACCGGCGGCCGCGAGGATGCGTACGCCACGTCGGATATGGCTTTTCATCGGGTGACCTCCTCCAATGCACCGGGCGTCGCCCCCCGGTGTCGTCGATGCACCACATTGATGGCGGCCACCGCCCGTTCGGTACCCTCTGACACGCTCTGACAACGCCTGACAACGTCGTCTGACATGGGGGAGTGATGAAGGACCAACGTGCCGCCACGGAGTCGACTCAGGACAAACGGGCCGCCGAGCGGTTCGCCGAACAGCTACGGGCCCTGCGGGCCGAGGCGGGCGACCCGTCGTTCCGGAAGATGGCGGGGCGCTCGGGCCGGATCTCGCACACCACGCTGCACGAGGCGGCCTCCGGAACCAGGTTCCCCTCCTGGGAGACCGTCCGGGAGTTCGTGCGAGCCTGCGAGGCGGACGAGGTCCAGTGGCGGCGTCGATGGGAGGACGCACAGCTCCCCGGCATCGCGGACGCCGAGGTGGCACCGATCGGCACCGCTTCCCCGGCCGGCGTCGACACCCCGCCCGCCACCGCTGAGAAGCAGCCCGACACCAGGGTCGACGCCCCGCAGACCCACCGGCCCGTCGTCTCCGGCGTCCCCGTGACGCCGCCCGGGGATCGGGCCGCGCTGGTCGTCACGGGCTACCCGCGCACCGACGAGGAGGTGGTGGGGGCGCGGCGGCACCGGCTGCCGTGGCTCGCCGCCGCCTCGGTCGTACTGGTGGTGGCGATGGTTGCCGTCGTGGGTGTCATCGTCCGCGACAAGTCCCGGGACGACCCCGGTGCCGTGGCCGCGTCGCCCGGACCGCCGGCGTCGCCCTCCGAGTCAGTGTTCTCGGACTCGCTGATCCCCGGCGATTCCAGCAAGTTCATCTCCGACGTGACCATCCCCGACGGCACCCGGGTGCGGGTGAACTCCCAGTTCGTCAAGGTGTGGGCCCTCAAGAACGTGGGGAAGGTCGCCTGGCACAACCGTTTCCTCGCCCGGACCAACCCGACCGCCGACGCCGACGGTTGCCAGGTGCCGGACCGGGTGGCGATCGGTGACACGCCTCCCGACGAGCAGGTGATGATCAGTGTTCAGGTCACCGCACCGAGCCGCCCCGGGAAGTGCTGGGTCAGTTGGAAGATGGTCGACGAGAACGGGCAGGAGTTCTTCCCCACCCGTCGGCCGGTGTACTTCATGGTCACCGTCATCGCCTGAGCGCACCCCCGGTCGCCGGTGTCAGCGCACGATCAGCCGGTGTCAGCCCCGGTGCCGCCGAAGCTGACAACACCACATCCGTCGAGGTCGATGACCATCTGACGGATCTGACAGGACGGCGGGGGTACCGAACAGCAGGTCGATTCTCGCAAGGTGATGTCCGTTCCGAACGACTCACCAACCGCGAGGAGAATCGACAGTGCGTCGTCAGTGGTTGGGTCCCGGCCCACGCGTGGGCCGCCACATCCGGCACCACCGCGCAGCGAACCGTCACCACGGCCGTGCGGCCAGTCGTGGACATGGAAGCCACCGTCCTGGCCGCCCAGATCGACCCCCGTCGGCCCGACAACACCCTCACCCCGGGCGCGAAGAGCTCCGTGCTCGCCGTCGAGCAGGCGTTGCAGGCGCAGGGCCTGCTGAACGCGCAGTGGGTCGACGGCTACTTCGGCACCGTGACCATCTCGGCGTACGCCGCGTACCAACGCACGCTCGGCTACACCGGGCTGGCCGCGAACGGGCTGCCCGGCACGACGTCGCTGACAAAGCTCGGGCAGAACCGCTACACCGTCGTCAACACGATCGGCCCGGGCGCGAAGGTCCCGCGCGACGGGTACGTCGTCAACGCCCGTACCCAGGCGATGCTGGCGCAGGCGCAGCGGCTGCTCGGCTACCCCCTGGTGCTCGACCAGGGCTCGTACAACCCCGGCGGCGACCCCACCTCGGCCGGTACGCACGACGGCGGGGGTGTGGTGGACATCGCGGTCACCGGCATGACCGCGGCCAGGCGCACCGCCGTTGCCCGGGCCCTGCGCCAGGTCGGCTTCGCCGCCTGGGTCCGCAACCCGGATCAGGGCAACTGGCCGTGGCACATCCACGCCACCGCGATCAACGACACGGACCTGTCCAGTCAGGCGCAGCACCAGGTCGGCGACTACTACCTGGGCCTGAACGGTCTGGCCAACCAGGGTCCGGACGACGGCCCTCAGGTCGCGATCAGGACCTGGGAGCAGTACCAGCGCGGGCAGTGACCCGCACCCCTCACCAATTCTGAAAGGACACCATGAACATCCGGAAGAGCCTTGCGGCCGTCGGCGTCGCGCTGGCCGCGACCACCTCGATCCTCAGCGTCGGATCGCCCGCGTCGGCGGCGGCCCGAGACGGGGTCTGCGAGAGCGGCGAGTTCTGCTACTACTACAACAGCGACAACGCGGGGTCGGTCTCGGACTTCACCGGCTCGCTCGACGACTACGGCACCGAGCAGCCCTCGTGCTACGACTTCAAGGGCGCCGGCGCTGGCAAGGGCCTGTGCATCAAGAACGAGGCCGCCTCGGTCTGGAACCGCAGCACCAAGACCGTGCGCGTCTACTACAACAGCGGCTACGCCGGTTCCTACCAGGACTTCGCGGCCGGCGCGAAGGGCAACCTCAACGCCACGCTGAAGAACAACAACGCCTCGCACGAGTTCTCGCCGTCGACGCGCACGAACCTGTCGTACGCGCTGTACCAGGCCAGCGGCGGCTCGGTCACCTGCGCCTTCGACGGTTACACCACCACGCCCGGCCGGCACGAGGGCATCGACATCGCCCGCAGCGTCGGCTCGGACGTGCGTGCCCTGGTCTCCGGAACCGTCACCTACGTGGCGCGGGGCGCCACCGGCAGCGGCGGTCTGTCCACGATCTCCGTCTACAACTCCTCGCTCAACAAGACGGTGATCTACCTGCACACCGCGCCGAGGTCCGGGGTGAGCGTGGGCGACGCCATCAGCAAGGGCCAGATCATCGCCGACGAGTCGTGGCACGGGGTGTCCTCCAGCTCGGGCGCGCACACCCACGTCGAGGTCCGGGCCGGCCGGCAGACCCACGCGGCCGTCAGCGTCGGCGACCCCACCCTGGACAACGCCGACCCGACCGCGTTCTGGAACTCCCAGGGCTACAACGAGAGGTAGGACGCCGTGAATTTTCGCAAGGGCCTCGCCGTCGTCGGCGCCGTCCTCGCCATGTCCACCTCCATCCTGAGTGTCGCCTCGCCGGCAGCGGCGGCGGGACGGGACGGAACCTGCGACAGCGGCGAGTTCTGCTACTACTACAACAGCGACCAGGCCGGCTCGGTCTCCGACTTCACCGACTCGCTCGATGATTACGGCACGACCCAGCCGACCTGCTACGACTTCAAGGGCGCGGGCAGCGGCAGGGGCCTGTGCGTGAAGAACAACGCCGCGTCGGTGTGGAACCGGACCGGCAAGACGGTGCGGGTCTACTTCAACAGCAACTTCGCCGGTTCCTACCAGGACTTCGCAGCCGGCGCTATGGCAAACCTCAACGCCACGCTGAAGAACAACAACGCCTCGCACGAGTTGGTGAGCGGGGCGACGGGCTGTAGCACCGACGGCACCAACACCAAGCTGCCGAGCACGATCCTCGTGTACCGGGTCAGCCTCGGGCGCGTCGATCGGGTCGACTTCAAGACGTACGTCAAGAACGTCCTCCCTAACGAGTGGATCACGAGCTGGCCCGCCGCCTCGCTGGACGCCGGTGCGATGGCCGTCAAGAGCTACGGCTGGTACTGGGCGTTGCACTCGACCCGGAAGACGTCCGGCGGGCAGTGCTACGACGTCCGGGACGACACCGGCGACCAGGTCTACCGGCCGTCGACGGCAGTCTCGTCCACGTCCGCCGCGGTGGACCGGACCTGGTCGGCCCGGATGACCCGCAACGGCAACATCCTGCGGGCGCACTACTGCGCGACGACGACCGCGTGCGGTGGCTGGGTGGACGGGGACTGGCTGTCGCAGTACGGCTCGCGTGACCTCGCCAACCAGGGCAAGACCTACCAGGCGATCCTGCGCTACTACTACAGCGACATCGCCCTGTCCTGAGATCACGTACCAACCGCGCCGCCCGCCGCAGATCGCGGCGGGCGGCGCGCGCGTGCCGGTTAGGCCGGCGGCTCGACGGCCTCGACGAGAATTTCCAGCACGTGCCGGTACGGCTGTCCGGTGGCCCGGCTCATGCCCAGCTCGCAGGTGCGGTTGCTGGAGGCGTACGCGTCGTGGCCGCGCTGGTTGATCTCGGTGGCCTGCGCCGCCGTGGCACCGGCAGTGACCTCGGGGTGCAGCAGCCCCCGGTCACCGGCGAAGGCGCAGCACCCCCAGCTGTCCGGCACGGTGACGGTGTCGGCGACCGCCCGGGCCACGGTGCGCAGGTCGTCGATGCCGTCCAGGTGCACAGTGGAGCAGGTGGGGTGCAGGGCCAGCGAGCGCAGTCGCCGGGGCTGCGGCAGCGCCGGCAGGAGGTGCTCGGCGGTGAAGCTCACGCTGTCGACGACGCGCAGGCCGGCGTAGCGGGCCCGATCCTCCTCGGCCAGCGCGGCGGTCAGCTGTGTGAGCCCGTGCGTGCAGGACGACGCGTCGCAGACGACGGGCAACCGGCCCTCGTCGCTGGCCGCCCAGAGCGCGGCCAGGGTCCGTTCGGCCATCTCCCGGTGCCCGGCGGGGTAGCCCTTGGACTGCCACGGGGTTCCGCAGCACAGGCCCGCTGTTCCGGTCGGTACGACCAGCGGGACTCCGGCCAGTTCGCAGAGGCGCAGGAACGCCGCAGCCGCTCCGCCGGACCGGCCGTCCTCGGGAGCGAAGAGGCTGCCGACGCAGGCCGCGAAGAACACCGCCCGGGCGTCCGGCTCGCTGCGGGGTGCGGGGCGGGGCGCACCGGCGCGCGGCATGTCGTCGCTCCACAGCGGCATGAGTTCGGTCCCGCCGAGCCCTCGGATCACCCCGGTGGCGGCGCGGGTCAGCGGCGCCGGTACGGCGTGCGCGGCGGTCAGTCCCACCCGGACGCCCGTCACGGCGGCCTGCCAGTGCCGTGCGGCGGTGCGGGCGGTGCGCTGGGCGCGTGGGCTGTGCCGCTCGGCGCGCAGCCGCTTCATCGCCGCCCCGGTGTCGATGCCGACCGGGCAGGCGGTGACGCAGAGGCTGTCGGCGGCGCAGCTGTCCACAGCTGCGTACGTGTAGTCGGCGGTGAGTTCCCGGCGGCGTTCCTCGTCGCCGGCGGCGGTGGCGAGGGCGATCTGTCGTTGCAGGACGATGCGCTGCCGGGGGGTGGTGGTGACGTCGGCGGTGGGGCAGACCGGCTCGCAGTAGCCACACTCGACGCAGGCGTCCAGCTCGGGGTCGACGGTCGGCACGGCCTTGAGCTGCCGCAGGTGCACTGTCGGGTCGTCGTTGAGCAGGACGCCGGGGTTGAGCAGGTCGGTCGGGTCGCACAACCGCTTCAGCTCGCGCATCACGTCGTACAGCTCGTCGCCGTACTGCCGCCGGACGAAGGGTGCCATGGCCCGGCCGGTGCCGTGCTCGGCCTTGAGGGTGCCCCCTTCGGCCAGCACCAGGTCGACCATGTCGTCGGTGAACCGGGCGTAGCGCTCGATCTCGGCAGCGGTGTCGAAGGACTGGGTGAGCATGAAGTGCAGGTTGCCGTCGCGGGCGTGCCCGAAGATCACCGCGTCCGGGTAGCCGTGCCTGTCGAACAGGCGGATC
>NZ_JAGPXZ010000110.1:0-11911 GCF_018070305.1 Micromonospora sp. M51
CTCCCGGCGGTGCAGCGACTGAATGGAGGCGAAGACGTGCTTCCAGCCGTTCGGCTTCTCGCCCGCGACCAAAGTTTCGCCGAAGCTGCCGTCCCCCATGACCTGCCGGAACGTGGACAGGCTCTGCCGCAGGATCTGTTCCTGGTGAGCGACGAAGAGCAGCGAGTCTGCGCGGCCCGCCTTATGTAGCCGGCGGTAGTCGAGGGCAGCGACCACGGTCTTGCCCGTGCCGGTCGCCATCACCACCAAGTTGCGCCACCGTCCATGCACCAACCGCTCCGCGTCCAGGTCGGCAAGGATTTCCGCCTGGTACGGGTACGGGCGCACGTCCAGGTTCGAGATCTCGGTTGGTGCTTCGTCGCGGCGTTCTCCGGTGAGTGCCTGCCGCAGGCGTTCGGCGTCCCTGTCCGCGTCGTACGCCTCGAACGCCGGATCGTTCCAGTAGTCCTCGAACGTCGCCGTGAACGTGTCGATGACGTGTGGCTGCTCGATGTTCGAGATGCGGACGTTCCACTCCACGCCGTCCACCAGCGCGGTCTTCGACAGGTTCGACGAGCCGACGTACGCGGTGGTGGTGCCGTTGCTGCGGCGGAACAGCCACGCCTTGGCGTGCAGCCGGGTAGTCCTCGTCTCGTAGGACACCTTGACCTCAGCGCCGAGCTCTTTGAGCCGGTCAAGTGCCCGCTGATCGGTCGCGCCAAGGTAGGTCGTGGTGATGACGCGAACCTTGCCGCCCCGGGCGATCAGGTCGCGGATGGCGTGCTCGACGACGCGGAGGCCGTACCACTTGATGAACGCGCAGAGCAGGTCGACGCTCTCGGCCGACGCCATCTCGTGGTTGACCTCGTGGCCGATGCGGGGCTGGTGACGGCCGTTGACCAGCAGCGCGCCGGTGGAGAGGGGAGTGGTCGGGCGCTGCGGGAAGGTGGGTTCCGCGGGTGAGGTTGGTGGGGCGGCGATGGCGTGGAGCAGGTGCTTGGCGTCGGTGACCTGGTCCTGCTCCGTCGCTGCCTTCGGGCTCAGGGCGGCGATGGCGTCGGCGATCTGGTTCGCCATTGCGACCTGGTGGTGGAGCTTGTCGTCGCCGTTGGGGAGGGATTGGAGGGCGCGGGCGGCCAGGGTGGCGATGTGCCGGGCGAGGGTGTGGTGCGCGTCGGCGGGGTCGAGTTTGTGGTGCTGGATCAGGGCGGGATCGACGTGCTGGAGTTGGTTGGCCAGCTCGCGGGTGATGAGGTGCTCGTACACACCCCGCTCAAGATCCGTCATCCTGACAGCCAATCAGCCAAGGCGCGTCTGCAGCGATTGTCCTCGATGCTGGGGGCCATCACGTCGTGGCCAGCCTCGTACCGACCCATGCTGTCGGCAAAGAGTTTGCCCACGGCGAGCATGGTCGGCAAGTTCTCAATGTGAGTGAACTGCAGAATCCTGGTTTGGCTTGGCTGACCGGCTGGTCCAGGCATAAATCAGTCTAAGTCAGTTGGATCGATGCGAGCCTTAACTTCTGCATGCTCGGCCAGCAGGTAGAGCAGGTTTGAGCCGTCGATTAACTCTAATGGCTTGCCTGAAGCGAACTCGTATGAGGCGGGGCCATATCCGCTTGTTGTAACCAAAATTCCCTTAGACGCGCCTTCATTCTGAAGGGTTCCATATAGGTCACGTACAGAAGAAACGTCTACGGTGTTGCGGTAGCGCTTCGCCTGAATGACGACCTTGCCACCGAAAATGGGTCGAGGATCGAACGCCACGCAATCCACACCACCGTCCCGTGACGCACGCGCTTGTTTAGCGTCGAGGCCCATCTTGGCGAATAGGTTTTGGATAAGGCTCTCAAACTCGCCCGGCGTCAGCCTTAGAAGATTTGGTCGCTGGTCGAGGTCGGCCAGCACGTCGACCTCGTCAATGAACCGCTTGTCCACCATGTCGAACTCAAGCACCGGTCGAACTGGCGCAAGGGCCTCGGGACGCTTCGAAACCGACGCGTTCAGGTGTTGCAGACATGCGCCTGGATCGACGCTGCGCAGCGTCAGGGCGGTAAACACTTCGCGGGTCGTTCGGAGTGTCACAAGGCAGGGTTGAACAGCAGTACCAGTGCGCGGGTCGGTTGTGTCGACGATGCCGTTGAAGACCATTGTCTCTACCAGTCCGGCTCGGTCGGACTCGAAGAGTTCATGGATTGTCCGCAGAGTCACTTGGCTCACGATGCTTGCATAGCGTTCCCTTATTTCCTTTGCCGGGCGCGCCACGGTGCTGATCTCGTCACGGGTTTTGACGTAGCGGTACTCTCGCACAGCTGGAATCACGTCCAACGTCGGCAAGTGGTATTCCACCACGAGCTGCCGGGATTCGGGCACGTATGCCAGTCGGTAGTGCTGGGGAAAGTCGTCGGGGTAGACCGAGTTACCGAGCACCATCCCGAAGTAATCCACCACCGCAGCGGGGTCCCCGGCGGCCACTGCGCCTGCAAAGCGATCGACCTCGGCGTTGTGCGCCTTAATTTCGGCCTCGACTTTCGCCCGGTCTTGTTGGTATCCCTGATATGCGAGAGCTAACCGGCGCTGCCGTTCGGCCTCTGCGGCTGCGTGCTGTGCCTGCGCTTGCGCGAAGGCGTGGTGCGCTTGGGCGAGATGCTGCTGATACTTGGCCTGACCGCCGAATAGCTTCCCAATGCCGGATGGGGCAGGGGGTTCGAAACGTCGCCAATCCGGTGGTGACAGGGGAGTGCCGAGAGGCCCTGGTTGGAAGGGTGGGTGATTTACCGATTTGCGAAGGCGCCGAAAATCAATGTGATCGTCCACATCAAGCGTGGCCAGCAGCAAGCCATCGAGCTCCTCTATGCGCGCCTGTAGGTCCGAGTTGTTTGCCGCAACCTCGGCATTGCGCGCCTCCGCGTAGAGTCGCTTGCGCTCTCGTTCATTCGCGGCGGACGCGCGCTCTGCGGCCTTCCTGGCGCGATCTGCCTCACGGTGTAGGTGCTGATGATGCCGGTAGGCGGCGGCTTGAGCCTGCCTCTGGGCGCGCGCGTGGCGAGCTTGCGCCCGTTGCATTTCCTTGAGAATCCCCACGCCATTCCTAAGGTCGCGACGACTGCGGTTCGGACACCATAGCCAGTAACTCGGCGTCCCGACACCCGCTCTGCGGCTGTAATCAAAATTCTTGGACAGAACCTTACGTCCTGCCTTGTTCGTGTTCATTAACGTTCTTAGTGTCGGATCTCCGACAGATGCACCCGTGCGATGCGTGCCTGGCAACCCTAGTTGCTGCACTTGGCCGGCGTTCGGCTCGATGCGAGAGAGACCTGCCAGTGAAGTTGGGCAACGGGCAGCGTTAATGGCAGCCGTGGACCGATTGCTGGCTCACGCCGTGCCTGCACCCACAATCCCTGACCACCGCAGTCATCCACTTGAGTCGGTGCGGCTCCCTGTGGCGCTGCGAACCAAGACATCGAAGATTGGTCCGTCTTCCCAGCTCGGTTGCAGCTTGGTGATCTTGCCCCAGCCCCAGGAACGGTACGCGGTCTGCGCGGCGACATTGTCAGGACGGGCCAGGAGCGTCGTTCGGGACTCTGCTCGACTACCGATCAGGTCTTCATGCAGCACCCTTGCGATGCCCTGACGCCGCCAACCGGAGTGCACCAACAGCTCGCTGAGCGCGAAGGTGCGCTTCCCGTCCTCCTGGGTGAACCCGGGCGGCACGGGCTCGTGAATGCCTTCCCACCATCGCGTGTTTGGAGGTAGCGGGAACCCGTAGATGTATCCGACCAAAGCTCCTTCAACGGTTGCAGTGACGAGCTTCCACCCAGCTCGCTGCATGTGGAGGTCGAGTTGGTGCCGGTAACGCTCCTCACTGTAGAACTCGCCGCAGCCTGCATAGACCTCCAAGTAGAGGTCCACAAGTTGATCGGTGATTCCTTCAGCCTCGTCGGCGCTGTGATGGCGAAGTTGCAGACCTTTGATCACACGTTCACCGCCTGGTCGTATGCATCAACGAACTGACGGGTCGTCGTGGTCGCTTGCAGTGGCGCCGCCAAGCTCCCGCGCACCTGCGCGAGATGCTGACTTACCCGCTTCGAGTTGATCTGGCGCACAGCAGGCAGGACGTCCAGGGCGATACGTGCTGCCGCGTTGACGTCACCCTGCTGGTACGTCGCCTCCGAGAGTCGCACCGTGTAGTACACCTGGTTCCGCCGATGACTAGGTGAGGGGTTGGCAGTGATCGCGCGCAACGACTGGACAGCGCGTTCGGGTCTGCCGAGGGCAAGGTACGAGAGCCCTTCGATCCCGTTCAACTCTTGGGCGTTCACGAAGTGCACGAAACCCTGGTCATCCTCGTGAGGGCCACGATCCAACTCTCGGCGGGCCTTGGTCATCTCGCGACTGAATCCGCTGGCATCCCCGAGAACCGCGTATGCAGGTGCCCGTCGCAGGTGCAGCAACGTGGTGAGTCGAGGTGTGGCCCATCCGGCGGAGATTCGTAGGGCTGCTTCGGCGCAGTGCAGTGACTCGCCGGGCTGACTCTCGCGGATCAGCAGCGACAGGTGCGTGAGGGCACGCACCTCCACCTGTGGGTCGTCCGCGATTCGCGCACGAGTGATGGCCTCATGTAGGTACGGCCGCGCCTCAGACCGGCGATCAGCATCGATGGCGAGCCAGGCAGTCTCGATGGATAAATCAGCAAGGGCGCTTTGGAGCGCGTCACCGACCTCCCGGCTGTAGCTCGCCCGCGCTGCCCAGTCCGACAGCCTCGTGTGCGCTTGCATGGCGACGTCGCAGAGCAGGTCGGCCCCGACGGCCGCGTCGGCCCGCCGGAGATCCTCGACCAGGGAACTGGCGAGCCGTACCTGCTCCATGCCAATGCTTCCCGGAACCTCCACAGACGGCCCGGGGAGCAGGTACGTGTGACCAGCCGCAGCGAGTCCCGCGAGCGCGGCCAGTACGTTGAAGCGTCGACGGTCCGTAGCGCCACCCCCTTTGCTTGATGCCTGCCCCACGCTAACCGCCACGGCTGCAGGGTTGCCTCGCTCAACCACCTGATCATCGGGCGGCGCGCTGATTGCTTCGCCACCCATGGGGCTTGCATCGGGCCAGCAATCCTGACCAGGAAGACGGAACCAGAGGCTCCTTGCCGGCATCCCAAGGAGCTTCGCCCAGTGCACGAGTCGGTCCAGGTGCACGAGCGGTGGTCCGTTCTCCACCCGACTGAGCTGCGCCTGCGTGATCCCCAACCACCCGGCCACCACGGTCTGCGGCAACACGACCCGACCGTGGTACGGATGGCACCGGTACGCCCTGATCACCCGCCCCAGATGCCGCTCGGCGAGGGCATGTCGCACCGGCTCGTGCTCCCAGAAGCTCGCCGGCACCACCGGTGGCGTGCTCAACCGGTCCCGCTCGGCGGCCTGGCACGGCGTACACCGTCCGCTGTCGTTGTCCCGGGCCAGCCGTCCGCCGCACCGAGGGCAGTTCGCGTGGGTCACCGGCGGCTCCGTCCGTCTCGCCTCATCCGAGCCTATCCATTGAACACGCTGCGTAGTGCGCTGGTATACGCACGACGCATATCGTCAAAGGACCGCCAATAGGCGGCAACCGTTCAGGACGTGCGTGCCGTCCGCAGCGCGTCGATGACCACGCCCCAACGCCCCGGCCCGTTCATCGAGTCCAGCGGCTTGCCGTCGGCCACGACCACGCCGGCAGCACGCAGAACCTCCAGGTGACCGGAATAGGCCGGATGCGCCGCCAACTCCGCCTTGGTGTGCGGAAACGCGATGATCGGCAACCCCGCGCCCAGCGATTCGTTGAGGACGCCGAGCGCCAGCGTGTCGTTGATGCCCAGCGCCCATTTCGTCACCGTGTTGAACGTGACGGGCGCGGCCAGCACCACATCGGCCGGTGGGTGCGGCTCGGGGTCGCCGGGCATCCGCCACTCCACGCGTACCAGATAGCCGGTCTTGTCTTGCAGCGCCTGACGGTCGAGCCACGGCGCGGCGGTCGGGCTGACGATCATGCAGACCTGCCACCCGTCGGCGATCAGGAGGTCGACCAGCTCGTCGATGTGTTCGGCCGGGCCTGCGGCGCAGACGACCAGATACAGCACCGGGCGTTCCGTCATGCCCGCAGTCTGCCCGATTCGATCGTCGCGACGTCGACCGCATGCGGATCGCGCATGCCGTCGATGATCACTGTGACATGCCGTCGTACCTGGTCAGCCGGGACAGTCGTCGTATGGCCCGGGGCGGGTGCCTTGTCCCGGAGTTGCGCCGGCCCTCAACGGCGCAACTCCTCCCGCCCGCCCCGGTGCCATCCATGAAGCAACGTCTTGGAGCCGGCATGCCCACCGTGATCGACGACGACCCCGACCGCCCGAGTCTGGTCGCCGCCTGGGAGTCGGTCGACGTGCGGGCCGCCGCCGACTTCTGGTGCGCCCTCGAAGACCGGCGCCCCGGGCTGCTCCCGCACCGCGACGCGCCGCTGTTCTTCACCGCGTTGGGTCGTCTCCTGGTCGGCGGCGACGACCCGGCGAACCGGGCGGCGCTGCTCCTGGTGCTCGGCCGTGCGTACCGTCACTTCGACCTGCTCCCGCATGCCACCACCATCGGCGACGCGCTGATCGCCACCGTGGTCCGCCACGCGCAAACACTGTGGACGCCGCAGCTCGCCATCGCCGCCGGGCGCGCCCGGTGCCACGCCACGCACGCCATCCGCCGCGCCGCCGCGCAGGCCGGCGACGGCCCGGCCTGGTGGCACGTCCAGGTGATCGACCACGACCGGCCGTCTCCCGACATCGCCATCCTGACGGTACGTCCCTGGCGGCGGCTGCCCTTCCAGCCAGGTCAGGCGGTCCCGGTCTGCACCCCGCGCCTACCCGGTCACTGGCGCTGGCTCTCCCCGGCCAATGCCCCACGCGCGGACGGCACCGTCGAGCTGCACGTCCGCGCCGTACCCGCCGGCACCGTCTCCCATCGCCTGGTCCATCAGGTATGCCCCGGCGAGCTGCTCTGGTTCGGCCCACCCCTCGACACCGGGCTGAGCCTCGATCCGGCGAGCACGGGCGATCTGCTCCTCGTCGCCGGCGGCACCGGCCTGGCGCCGCTACGCGCCCTGGTCGAGCAGGTCGCCACCGCACCGGGCGGCCGGCGGGTGACGCTGATCGTCGGCGCGCGCACCTTCACCGATCTGTACGACTCGATCGCCCTCGACAAACTGCAATGCGCCCACGACTGGTTGACCATTGTGCCGGCCCTCTCCGAGGACCCCTGCGCGGAGCCGGCCGAGCGGGGCGACGCCTTGACCATCGCCCTCGAACACCACCAGCCCGGCCACGACAGCTACCTCTGCGGCCCACCCGCGATGGTGGCCAGTGCGCCGCCACGGCTGCTGGCCCTCGGCGTCCCTGCCTCCCGCATCCACCTGCCCAAGGGGTTCCCCCAACTGATGGCTTCGCCTTCTCATTGATCGATCGCCATGAGAGGCTTGAACGCCTGAGCGTGTTCGCCTCAGTGCGGGGGGTAAGCAGCGTGGAGGATGCTGACGGTCCGTCCCGGTGGTCGATCGAGAAGTTTGGGCTACCTCTGGCAAGCACTCTGCGCACTGCGATCCCGGCCGCCCTGCGCCGCGCGGTCGAACTCGCGCAGGATGCCCGCGATGCCTCGGAGTTGGACACCGATCATGCGTTCGGCCCGGTTCGGTGGAAGCAGCAGTACGAGGTGTTGCACGAGTATCTGCACGACCTCCCCGATGTGGTGGGCGTGCACCCACCGGGTGCCCAGGTGCGGGTCACCATTTGCAGGGGGCATCTTCTGCTGCCCTGGCGGTACGCGACGCGGAGCGACCTGGACATGCGCGACGCCCGCCCGGGGCGTGACCTCAACCGGCTGATCCGAGACCTGTTGATCCTCTTTGGGCCTGAGCCGAGCCATGAGGAGGTCACTCTGCCGCTGATGCCGCTCACCCCGGAGGAGGCCCGCGACCGCTCAGCTCTTCGGGAGGCCGTGGAGCAGTTGACCGACGAGCCGAGGGTGCTGCTCGTCGGGTTCGCCTGCAACTCCGACGAAGGTTTGCTCCGGGTCTCGTGGGGCGAGGCGGCTCTGCTCGGTGGCACCGAACTCAAATGGGGCCACGTCGAGGACCTGCCAGTCGCACGAGCACGGTGACGGCTTCGCGGGACCGCGAGAAATGTTTCAGGTCAGTAGCGTCTGGGCGTGTCCGACACTTCCTCCGACGATCCGCTGTCCGGCTTCAGCCCCGCGCGGCCCTACACACGGGACGCCGCCGGTGACGCTCCCCAAACGCCCGGTGTGCACGTGGTTGTCGAGAACGACGAGGTCGTTTACGTCGGTTCGACCGGGGATCTACGTCGACGTCTCCGCCAGCACCTGACCGGCAATCGGGGCTCATCGGTCCTGCACGACCAGGTCGGCCGGCTGCTCGACCAGCACGGTGCTCCGGCTGCGGCTGCTGACATCGCCAATTGGTTGGCTCATTGCGACCTCCGCTGGCTGCGGACCGACGATGCGCGGGGCGTGAAGGAGGCGCTGGTCGCGACCCTTGGGCCTCGATTCAACAGGCATGTGCCGTAGGAAGCGAGGTTGCCAGAGGTCTCCGCGCAGGTGTTGAACGTTGACGACCTGGCGAACTCCCCGGACGGCAGCAGGTCGATTGAGCCGGAGGCCGCGGCCGAGGGGCGGCGTAGGAGGCTGGCCGAGGTCACCGCGCGGCAGGGGCAGGCGGACTTTCGCCGCCGGCTCATGGAGGCGTACGGCAACCGCTGCGCGATCACCGGCTGTGATATCGAGGCCGCGCTCCAGGCTGCACACATCGACCCGTACGACGGGCCGGCCACCAACCAGGTCAACAACGGCCTCCTGCTCCGCGCTGACCTGCACAACCTGCTGGACCGAGGGTTGATCTGGATTGACGAGTCGTACGTCTTGCACGTCGTGGGAGGCACCGAGCACTACTCCGGCTACCACGGCCAGCGGATCCGCCTACCGAGGAGGATCGAAGACCTGCCAGACCCGGAAGCGCTGCTTCGGCACCGACGCCACGTGGCATGCATTCCTTGACGTCGTAGAACGCCAGAAGCCAGAGCCAGGGTGCGGGATGGTCGGGGGTAGTTCGCGGTAGAGCGTGATGCCTGTGAGGCATCAATATGACTCACAGGCATCACGCTCGTCAGGACAAGTCGGGCCGGACGCCCGTTCGCGCCGCGACCACCAGGCGCGCGGTCAGGAGTAGGTGTCGCCGAACTCGCGTACCCCGTCGACGTCCAGCGTGATCCGGTCGTTCTCGGTCCACTGGCCGGTGGCGGCGAGCCAGCTCGGGTCGTCGCGTTCGTCGATGGTGCTCCAGCTGTGCCGGTGGTGCCGTAGCTGGATCGGCCCGGTCGACTGGCCGGGCGCGAGCGTGCCGTCGGTGAAGGTCAGCTCCACCCAGCCGGGGACTGGCGTTCCGGGGACCGGGTAACTCGGCGGCGCCGGGGTCGTCATCCCGCTGGGCGGCCCGCCTGGCGGGATGAAGAACTGCACGGTCTGCCGGATCCGGTCACAGCCCAGTGCGGCCCAGTCGCAGTTCGGCACCAGCGAGGTGTTGGCGCCCTCGAAACGCAGGTGGTAACGCACCTGCACGGTGCTCAGGTCGAGTGGCCCGGTGCCGGTGTTGGTCACCTTCAGCAGGTGCTGGATCTGGTTGTTCGTCGGGGACCAGTCCAGGTTGAAGTAGCTGACCGTCGCGCGGCCCGCCGCGGTGCGCACTGTGGTGGTGGGCGAGGTGTCGGAGTAGCCGCCGAGTGCGCGGGCGGCAATCCCGATCCGGTACGTCGTGCCGGGCGCGAGGTCGGTCAGCGTGATCGTGGTGTCGGTGGTGGAGCCGAGGAAGCGGTACGTGTTCGGCCCGAGCGGCACCTGCACCTCGTAGTTGATCGGCTGCTCGTTGCCAGGCTCGACCCAGGCGGAGGGCGTCCAGCTGAGCGTGAGCTGATGCGGTTCGTTGGCCACCACCGTGGGTGCGCCGGGGGTGCTGATCGCCGGGCCGTCGGCCCGGGCGGCGTTGACGGCGAGCAGGCTCGCCAGCGTGGCTAGGGCGATGGTGGCGGTGACGCGGCGAGCAGGCATAGCCGAATGGTATGCATGCGCATCGATGGCCATCCATCGTCCGTCAGTTCAGTGCGCGCCGACGACGGGCCCAGTCCATTACGCGACGGGTCGGCTCGAAGATGATGCCCGCGCCACGCCGTAGAGACCGACCAGCCGATGCAGGCGCCCTGCGAACACGCGAGCGGCTGCACCGGCTGGGTGGTCGGCTCAGGAGCCGCCCTGGCGCTGGATCCGCCCGTCGCCCGAGACCTTGGCCCGGCCCAGGTCGCGTTCGGTGCCGGCCGGGCCGGTCGCGGTACGGCGGTGCCGTTGGTCGGGCGAGTGCTCCACGGGCGAGCCCTGGCGGCCCGGAGCGCCGCTGCCCGAATGCCGCCGGCCTCGTGCCGACTCGCCGCCGCTGTCGTGTTTGTTCTGCTTGTGGCTACCCATGGATCGCGCGTACCCGGTCCCTGTGCGGCTAGTCCTGAGCCCCCGTCAGCTCCAGCGGCCTCACGGGTTCCAGTAGACGAGGACTCTCGCCTGGTCGAAGCGTCGCTCCTTCAGGTCGGCACGCTGGATCACCCAGTGGATGCTCGCGCCGCCCTGTCTGCCTCCGTGGAATTCGGCCAGCACCACCCAGTCACCATGGTCGGGTGGCCCGCCACCGCGTACCCCTCCGTCGTGGCCGGACCGGCCCGAGGGGTTGGCGCCCAACCAGGCGGGGTTGAAGCCGTTGCATTCAGTGCCGTAGCCGCCCAACAGCAGCGGCGTCCAGCCTCCAGAGAACGGGCCGTCCGGCACCTTGCCCAGGACGTCCTTCCACAACTCGGTCATCTCTTCGAACGGGGGGTCTCCCGGCAGCGGCGGAGACCACGGGGGCCCCGGGATCGTCTTGACGTAGGGCAGCGAGATGTCGACGGTGAGGTGCAGATCGCCCGGTGGGATCTCGGCGTAGACCTCGGCGAACTCTTCGTCGTCCGGCGGAAAGTCAGGCGGGTACTGCTCTCGCTCCTCGACCGCCACGCCTGCCGGCACGTACATGACCTCGCCCCAGCCGCTTTCCTCGGGCCAGCCGAACAACAACAGTTGGCCGTCGGACGGTAGTGGAAGGTCGGTCACGTCTGCCGGAAGGGCAGCGCAGTCGATGGTGGCGATCAGGGGGAACTCGGGGTCCTCGGCGTCAGCCGGAAGCATCACGGGCCCACGGATGGCACCCACAACCGGCCCGTCACCCCCCTGTGTCAGAAAGGCAGACGGGCGGGCAAGCCCCAGCCAGCGCTCCACGTCGCCAGCGGCTATGCCGCGGCGCAGCGCCTCGGCGCGGACCTGATCGAGGATCTTCACGTTTCGGGGAAGCACGGGAGCACCGTAGGTCAACCATGCGACGTTCTCGATCCCGTCAGATGCTGGCTGCCCAAAGACAGGCGTGATACCGCGATTTGCTGTCGGCAGGCAACGGGTGGAAGCGGCCGACCATAGTGTCCGAACCACGGAGTTCTGCGAGCGCGCGATCTGGGGGGAGGCGACCATGCAGGCGACCGGGGGTGTGGTGTTACCGGGGGAGCGGGCTCCGGTCCGGGTCAACATGGACAGATGGCGGGCGGGGCTGCCCCCGGAGGCGTGGCCCGACACCCTGCCAGCTGGCGGGGAGCTCTGGCGGCGCGACGTCTTCGTAGTGGCCGACACGTACCGGGCGGGGTCCGCGAGCCCACGGCAACTACTGACCGCCGTGCTGGCCTGGGCTTACGGACCCCTCGGGTACGGCCCGTGGCGCGCCGCCAGGTCGCTCGACGCCGATCCGGGCGGCAAACGCCTGGCGTACGCGCTGGAGGAGGTTTCCACACC
>NZ_JAGPXZ010001099.1:0-1436 GCF_018070305.1 Micromonospora sp. M51
GGGCCCACCACGCCCGGCAGCGGCCGGCCGAGCTGTCCGGCGGCCAACAGCAGCGGGTGGCGATCGCCCGCGCGCTGGCCGCCTCGCCCCGGCTGCTGCTCGCCGACGAGCCCACCGGGCAACTGGACGCCGAGACGGGCCTGTCGGTGATGGCCCTGCTGCGCGGGATCGTGGAATCCGAAGGCGTCACCGTCCTGGTGTCCACGCACGACGCGGTGATGATGGCCCTGGCCGACCGGGTGATCCGCATCCACGACGGGCACCTCGACGAACAGGCGGCCGGCCAGCCGTACGAGCCCGTGCCGGACGCCAGGTGACGCGTCGATGCTGAGGCTGGTCAGCCGGCGCGCCCGCGCGCAGTGGCCGTTGCTGGCGGCCCTCCTCGGGGTCGTCACCATCGGCGCGACACTGCTGGGCACCTGCACCCTGCTGGTCACCCGCACCGCCGAGCGGGCGCTGGAGATCGCCATGGCCGACGCCGCCCCCGCCGCCGTCGACGTGACCGTCTACGCCGGCACCGTCGAGGGCCCGGACGCGCGCTCCGTCGCCGCCGACACCCGCGCCGTGGTGACCTCCGCGCTCGCACCGTTCCCCGTGACGACCACCGCGCGGGCGTCGACGGTGCTACGGGCGCTGCCGCCCGCGCTCGCCCCGGGCACCACAGTGCCGGCCCAGGCGTACCTGTCGGGGCTGGACGACCTGCCGGCCCGAGCCGAGCTGATCACCGGACGCTGGCCGCGGCACCCGGGCGACGCGGTGCTGCTGGAGTCCACCGCCCAACTGCTCGGCCTCACCCCCGGTCGCCAGGTGCGCCTCGGCGCCGAACTGGCCCACGCCCCCGTCCCGGCCGTCGATGTGACAGTCGTCGGCGTGGTTCGCCCGCTGCCGGGGCGCGGCTGGGACCGCGACCCGTTGGCCGCGGCCGGCTCGGCCATCGGCTACCGCGACGGTCGCTTCATGCAGCCGGTCAACGCCTACGGCCCGTTCCTCGTCGACCTCGCCGACCTGGTCAGCACCGGCGCCACAGTGGATCGGATGGAGGTCACCGCCCACCCGGACCTGTCCAACCCCAACCGTCGCGACCTGGAGACCGTGGCCGGGGCCATCCGCAGCGCCGACCGCCGGCTGGCCGGCACCCTCGGTGACCGCGTCCAGCTCGCCCGGGTCTCCACCGACCTGTCGTCGACAGTGCGGGCAGCCGACGACCAGCAGCACGTCACCGCCGCCGTCGTGCTCGCCATCGCCGTCCTCGGCGGTGTCCTGGCCGCGACGGCACTCGTCCTCGCCGGCCGGCTGACCGCCGACCTGCGCGCCGACGAGACCGCCCTGCGGTCCGCCCTGGGCACCAGCCGCCGCCAACTCGCCGCCACCGCGACACTCGAGGCCGGGCTCGTCGCCGCCGTCGCCGCCGCGCTCGCGACACCGGCCTCGAGTGT
>NZ_JAGPXZ010001100.1:0-1435 GCF_018070305.1 Micromonospora sp. M51
ACGCCGGCGTGCTCGTAGCCCCAGACGGCGTTGAGCAGTTGCAGCCGGGTGAACACCCGACGCGGGTGCGCGACCAGGTGCAGCAGCAGGTCGAACTCCAGCCGGGTCAACGGCAGCGGCTCGTCGTCGCGCAGCACCGAGCGCGACGACGCGAGGATGTGCAGGGCGGGAATGGTCGGGCTCATCGGGCGGGCCGCCGACCGGGCGGCGGGCGCCTGGTCGGGGCGGCGTTCGGCCGGGACCGAACCGATGATCACGCCTTCGCCCCGTTCCAGCATCTCCCGAGCGGCCTCGAGCAGCCGCCGTGCCGCCGGGGTCAGCGACTCCTCACAGGCCAGCGGGATGGACAGCGTCACGGTGAGCACGGGCGCGGCGGTGTTCGCCGGGCGACGCTGCCCGCCGGGAGGTCGACCGGGCACCGCGGGCTGGGACGTATGCCATCCGGCGCGCGACGAGGCGGGGCTGACCGACATGGTCCTCCTTGGGCTGGTCCGGGTATCTCCCCACGGCCCGGGACGCCGCTTCATCGATGCTTCCCGGCGCCTGGGCGAGGGTCAAGAGGCGGCTGCGTTGCATGAATGTGACAATTGACGAACACATCGGAGCCAGATGCTCGCTCTGCGTACGAGGCCTGATGATTACAGCAGAGTCGCCGAGATGCCCCGATACGGGGGTCCCCGACCGGTTCACCAGGCCGGTCACGTGCCGCCGGACCAGCGCTCAGCCGCTGTGGTCCACGCTGATCGCCGCCGCGTCGGCCAGCCGGTAACCGACCCCGTAGACCGTGGTGATCACCTCCGAGCCGGCCAGCTTGGCGCGCAGCCGACGGACGTGCACGTCCACAGTCCGGGCCACCGCGTGCTCGTAGCCCCAGACGCTGGAGAGCAGTTGCAGGCGCGTGAAGACCCGGCGCGGCCGCTCGGCCAGGAACAGCAGCAGCTCGTACTCGATGCGCGTCAGCGCGATGACGTGGTCGCCCCGGCGGACCGTCCGCGACCCGGCCAGGATGCGGACATGGTCCTCGTCGGCGGACGGCTCGGCGGCGTCGGGAGGCGGGACCGGGTGCGGCCCCGGCGTGGCGTCCCGCACGGCACGCAGTTGACCCTCCCCCGACTCGGCCAGCTCACCGAGCAGCTGCACCAGCCGGGCCAACCGCGGGCTCAGCGGCCCCGGGGCGAGGTCGAGGGTGATGGTCAGGGTCGGGCCGGTGCGCGGGCGGGCCGGGCGTACCCCAGGGTGGCGGCGGGTGGGGATGGCGACGACGGACATGGTGCCTCCTGAGTGGCGGTGGGCCGCCACGCCGGGTGTGGCGTGACGGTCAGCGGCGCGTCCGGCCGGCGTTGACCGGGGACGCGTGGGGTGCGCGGTGGTGCAGGGGGGTCGGGCCGAGGGCGGGCAGGCCGGCGATCCGCCAGGCCGCGAACCCACCGACCAC
>NZ_JAGPXZ010001101.1:0-1431 GCF_018070305.1 Micromonospora sp. M51
AGCACGGCGAGCAGCCGCCCGGGCCGCCGTCCGCCCGGGTCGCGCTCGGGCGCGTCCCACCACCCGCGCCCGTCCGGGTCGAGTTCCGGCGAGATGAACCAGGGACCACGCGGTTCGCCCAGTCCGGTCTGCACTGCCATGCGTACTCCTCACTGACGACGTCGGTTGTGCGCAGCGGTCAGGGCAGCCGGGAGAACCAGCGCATCGAGCCGGCGGCGGCACCCATCGCGAACACCAGTCCGAGGCCGATGAACCGGGCCGAGACGTCCTGCCGCTCGGTGCGGTAGCCGACCGAACTGCCGATGTCGTCGTAGACGGCTCGCAGCTCGTCGGAGGTGCTGGCCTCGTGGAACATCCCGCCGGTCTCCTCGGCGACCGCCTTGAGGGTCTGCCCGTCCACCGGCACCTGGATGGGTCGGCCACCCCGGTCGACGAACCCGGACGGTGTGCCGAACGAGATCGAGTGCACCGGCACCTCCGCCGTCACCGCCTCCGCCGCCGCCTCCATCGGGTCCATCCCGGAGGTGTTGGCGCCGTCGGAGAGCAGGATGATCCGGGCCGGTGGCGGCTCCTTCGCGGCTTCGTTGTCCAGGCTCTTGACCGCGCCGAGGGAGGTGTTGATGGCCTCGCCGATCGCGGTGCCCTGCACGCCGGTGATCCCCTCGGCGAGCCGGTCGATCCCCTCTTCGAGGGCGTCCCGGTCGGTGCCAGGTGGCACCAGCACGGCGGCGCTCCCGGCGAACGCGACGAGCGCCACGTTGAACTCGTCGGGCAGGCCCGTGACGAAGCGCCGGGCGGCCTCCTTCGCCGCGGCCAGCCGGTCCGGCTCGACGTCGGTGGCGAGCATCGACGTCGAGACGTCCACCGCCACCATCACCGTGGCCCGTTCCCGGGGCACCCGGACCTCGGCGGTCGGGCGGGCGAAGCCGACCACGAGCAGCGCCAGCATGGCCAGGAAGAGCCCGGCCGGTACGTGCCGACGCCACGCGGGCCGCTGCGGCGCCACCCGGTCCAGCAGCCGCAGGTTGGTGAAGCGGACCGCGTACCGGCTGCGTCGGCGCTGCATCACCAGGTACGCGACGACCAGGGCGAGCACGCCGAGCAGCAGCCAGAGTCGCAGCGGCGACTGCCAGATCACGCGGCACCTCCCCGCGGCTGGCCGGACGGCGCGGCGGCCAGCCGACGCTGGGCGTGCACGTGCCGGACGATGTCGGCGCTCCAGTCCCCGTCGGTGCGCAGCGGCAGGTGGGTGGCACCGCTGCGACGCACCGCCTGACGGACCTGTTCGCGCTGGGCGGCGGCGGCATCGGCGTACCGCTCGCGCAGCCGGCGGTCCGACGTGGACACCTCGCGGTGCCGGCCGGTCTCCGGGTCGACGAGCGTGATCAGGCCGACGTCCGGCAGTTCCAGCTCCCGCGGGTCGGTCACCTC
>NZ_JAGPXZ010001102.1:0-1426 GCF_018070305.1 Micromonospora sp. M51
GAGACCGACACGAAAAGCGCCGCAACACAGCTCGGACACTCCAGCGAGGAGGTCACCGCCACGTACTACATCGCCAAGCCCGCCCAAGCCCCGGACGTCTCGGACATCCTCGAGCGACTCGGCACCGATCACGGGAAGCGGCGCAGTCCCGCAGCCGCAGCCCCCAACGATGCCCATGGATGACAAACCTGGTTGCCGACCACAGTAAAAGGGGGGTTTTCGGGGGGCGGTTCAAAACCCCATAGGCAAACTTAAAGCCCTGACCAGCGTTTCCGCTGGTCAGGGCTTTTTGTCTGTCGGGACGGCCGGATTCGAACCGACGACCCCTTGACCCCCAGTCAAGTGCGCTACCAAGCTGCGCCACGTCCCGCCCCCGCGTGGTTTCCCCCGCGGCAGCCGGTACAGCTTAGCGCAGCGGTTGCGGGTCCCCCACACAGGCCCCACCAGTGTTGCGGGGCAGGCGAACCACCCCACAACCCCTAAGGCTTCCTAGGAGGGTGGGGTGGTGGATGGGCAGGAAAATGCCGGATGGCGGGAGGCCATCCGGCATTTTTCAGGGAGAACTGGACGGGGTCAGCCGTGCGCCTTGCCTCGGCCGCCGGGGCCGAGCTTCTTGCGCGGGCGGACCGAGATCTCGATCGGGCTGCCCTCGTACCCGAATTCCTCGCGGAGCTTGCGCTCGACGAACCGCTGGTAGCCGGCGTCCAGCGGGCCGGTGGTGAAGAGCACGAACCGTGGCGGTGCCACACCGGCCTGCGTCGCGAACAGGATCCGCGGTGCCCGTCCACCACGCACCGGGTGGGGGGTGGCCTGCACCAGCGCGGTCAGCCACTGGTTGAGGTGCGCGGTCGGTACGCGGGTTTCCCAGCTGGCCAACGCCTTGTTCAGGGCGGGGGCCAGCTTGTCCACGGCACGGCCGGTCATCGCCGACAGGTTCAACCGGATCGCCCAGGGGATGCGGCGCAACTCCCGGTCGATCTCCTTGTCCAGGTAGTACCGACGGTCGGCGTCGACCAGGTCCCACTTGTTGAACGCGATGACCAACGCCCGGCCCGACTCGGTCACCATCGACAGGATCCGCTGGTCCTGCTCGCTGATGGGTTCGCTGGAGTCCAGCAGTACCACGGCCACCTCGGCGGCCTCGATCGCGCCGGCGGTACGCAGGCTGGCGTAGTACTCGGTGCCGCTGGCCTTGCCGACCCGCTTGCGCAGCCCGGCGGTGTCCACCAGTTGCCAGGTCTGACCGCCGATCTCGACCAGGCTGTCCACCGGGTCCACAGTGGTGCCGGCCACCGAGTCGACGACCGCCCGCTCCTCACCGGAGAACCGGTTGAGCAGGCTGGACTTGCCCACGTTCGGCCGACCGACCAGCGCCACCCGGCGCGGCCCCCGCGGACGGTTCTCCACGATCGCCGGTGCCTCCGGC
>NZ_JAGPXZ010001103.1:0-1423 GCF_018070305.1 Micromonospora sp. M51
AGGTGACCGAGCACCTCGAAGGTCACCAGCTGGTGCCGGACGGCCAGGTCGACCAGGTCGACGCCGATCCGGGCCCGCGCGCCGGCCAGACCGACGCGGTGAAAGGAGTGCATGAAGCGGGCGTTGAGCGCGAAGGCCACCAGCCCCGGATCGCCGACGCTGCGGGCGATCGCCTCGGCCTCGTCGGCGGCACGGCGGCCACGATCGGTGGTGGTGCCGCGCAGTTCCAGCGCGAGGGTGCTCAGCAGCCGGCTGCGCTGCGCCGAGCGGACCGGGCCGAGCGCTGTCAGCGCGTGTTCGGCGGCCCGGACGATGTGCCCGGAGAGCACGTCGTCGTCGTTGCGCGTCCAACTGGCGGGCACGTCGAAGCCGGCCAGCGCCTCCTGGATCAGCTGGGGGTCGCCGGTGGACTCGGCGGCGGCGATCGCCTCGGCGCGCCGTCGCCGCGCGTCGGCCAACCGGCCCGTCACCGCCAGCGCCCGCCCCAGGCCGAGCAGCGCGGTCACCCGCCCGCCCGGCTCGACCCCACCGGCGCGGTCGTACGCGTCGATCGCCTGACCCCACAGCCGAGCCGCCTCATGGGGGTTGCCGCCCCGTTCGGCCCGCTCGGCCGCCACCCGGGCGTACCTCGACGCCTCAGCGGCCGCGACCGGCCCACCGGCGCGCAGCAGGTGGTACGCGAGGGCCGCCGGTTCGACGGGTTCCCGCTGTCGCAGCACCTCGGCGACGGCAGCGTGCCAGGCGCAGCGGCGCGACGCGGACAGGTCGGCGTAGAGCGTGTCGCGAACCAGGATGTGGGTGAAACGCAGCCGCCCGTCGGGCTCCCGCTCGCTGAGGAATCCGGCTGCCAGGGCGCGGTCCACGGCGTCCAGCACCGCCGCCGGGTCACCGGCCAGCACGCCCAGCACGTCCGGGTCGAGGTCCCGGCCGAGCACTGCCGCCTGGCGCAGCACGGTACGGGTCGGGGCGGGCAGCTGCGCCAACCGGTGCCGGATCACGTCGCGTACGCCGGGCGGCACGGCGGCCAGCCCCGACTCCCCGGCGGCCGCGTACAACTGGGCCAGTTCGCGGACGAAGAAGGGGTTACCGCCGCTGCGGTTGTGGATCGACCGGGCGGTGGCCTGGTCCAGTTCCGCACCGACGATGGCGCCGGCCAGCACACCGGTCGCCGACGCGGGCAGGCCGGCGAGGTACTCCCGGACCGGCTCCAGCCCGGCGGCGCGGGCCAGGGTGGCGGTCAGCTCCGGGCTGATCTCGGTGGCCCGGTAGGTGCCGAGGATCAGCACCGGCCCGCTGGCAGGTTGCGGGCCGGTGAGCAGCGCGGTCAACAGGTCCAGGGTGTCACCGTCGGCGCGGTGCAGATCAACGAGGACCAGGAGGACCGGCGCTCGGTCGGCGACCGCCGTGAGCAGCGACGCCACCG
>NZ_JAGPXZ010001104.1:0-1417 GCF_018070305.1 Micromonospora sp. M51
CCCAGGGCCGGCCCCGCCGGGGTACGACGTGGGCCGGACCCTGGGCGTCCGCTAGCGGACGGACCAGCGCTGGGCGCCGGTGCCGTCACACGTCCAGAGCTGCGTGGTCGTGCCGTTGGCCGTCCCGGCGGAGGTCACGCTGACGCACTTGCCGGCGGAGGTGAGCACGATCGTGCCGTCCGTCCGGAACGTAAAGCGCTGCGCGGCGGTGCCGTTGCAGGTCCAGATCTGCACCCTCGTGCCGTCGGCGCTCGCTGCGCCGTTCACGTCCAGGCACCGATCGCCGTAGACCCGCAGCTCCCCGGCGGCGGTACGGGTCCAACGCTGGTTGGTGCCCGCATGGCAGTCCCAGATGATCGTGGGGGTACCGGTCGTGGTGCTGGCTCCGGAGACGTCCAGGCACCGCCCGGAGGCGGGGTTGACCAGGCCGACGGCGGTGCCCACCGGCGGTCCGCCCGCCGGGACCAGGCTGCCGGGCACCGACTGCAGCGCGGCGTACCAGCGGGCCGCCATCTTGTCGTACCCGCCGGCGTTCGGGTGGACGCCGTCGGCGAGGTCGGTGGTGGTGAGCGCGGCGTGCATGTCGACCAGGTGCACCCGGCTGCCCTTCTGCGCCACGATGCCGGGGATCGCCGCGTTGTACGCCTGCACCCGCGCCTCCCGGTTCGGGTCGGATTCGGGGGTGATGGTGGCGACGAAGACGTCCGCCAGCGGAGCCGTCAACCTGATCTTGTCGATGAGACCGGAGAGGCGTGCCGGAGCGTTGGCGAGGTCGTAGTTCTGGTTCACGTCGTTGGTGCCGATGTGCAGCAGCACCGTACGCGGGTCGGTGGCCCGCAACCAGGTGACGATGTTGGCGTCGAGCTGGTCGATGCGCCAGCCGGAGTGGCCCTCGTGGTCGTGGTCACCGAGACTGGCCGGCCCGTTGAACCCCGAGCCGACGAAGTCGACGGTGTAGCCGCCACCGACCAGCCGCTGCCACAGGTTGATCCGGTAGCCGCCCGGAACGTTGTAGCCATCGGTGATCGAGTCACCGAGTGGCATCACGCGTACGCCGCCGTTCGACTCGGCCTGGGCGGGTGCGACCTGGGTCAGCGCCAGCACGGCGCCGAGGACGAGCCCGAAGGCCCCCGCGGCGGCCCGTCGTGCGTTCCATCGCATTGTTGATCCCTCTCCTCGAAGGTCGTCCGGGCCGTCAGCGGTGCCTGTCCCGCCGAAACGACGACCACTCCAGACGCATTCATTGATGATGGACAATCAATTCGTCCGGCTGGACCGACTGCGGCGCGGACGCGAGCCAAACGCCGAGCTGGCTGCGCCGAGCGGTCCCGGGCCCGTCGCCGTGGAGGCAGCACCTCCCGGAAACCGCCAGATCTCGGCTGGCGTGGCAGTCTGAGTGCGGCTGTGGTGGGTAGGC
>NZ_JAGPXZ010001105.1:0-1416 GCF_018070305.1 Micromonospora sp. M51
GTCCAGGGCATGGGTGGCGATCAGCAGCGCGACGGTGAACCCGATGCCGGAGACCGTGCCGACCCCGAGGACGGCGATCCACCCGACGGGCGGCCGGAACCGGTTACCGCTCAGCCGGGCCACCAGCCACGCGGTAAGCAGGATCCCAGCCGGCTTGCCCACGACGTACGCCACCACGACGCCGAGCGTGACCGGGGAGGCCACGGCCCTGGCCAGCAGGTCGGCGTCGATCACGATCCCGACGTTGGCCAGCGCGAACAGCGGCACCACCAGGTAGCTGGCCCACGGGTGGTAGAGCGTCTGCAGCCGCTCGTTCGGCGACAGCGCGGCGGTGAGCCCGGCTCGCGCCATGCGGGCCAGTTGCGGGGTGGGCTGTTCCCGGAAGAGGCGGAACTGGTCGCTGGCGTGTTGCAGGTCGCTGCGGCCGGGGGCGTACGCGTAGGTCAGCAACCCCATGACCAGGCCCACCGCCACCGGATCGACGCCGGACATCGAGACCGCCAACCAGGCCGCCACCCCCAACACCCCGTAGACCGGCCCGAAGCGCACACCCCACGCCCGGACGAGCAGGACGACGCCGAAGATCACCGCCGCGACGACCAGCGCCGTCACCGAGGGATGGTGCGGGTACGCGACGGCCAGCACCGCGATCGCCACCACGTCGTCGACGACGGCGACGGTCAGCAGGAAACCCCGCAACCGTTCCGAGAAGCGCGGCCCGAAGACGGCCAGAGCCCCGAGCGCGAGCGCCGTGTCCGTGGCCATCACCGCGCCCCACCCCGCGGCGGTGGTCCGCCCGGCGTTGATCGCGAGATAGATCGCGACCGGCACGAGCATGCCACCGATCCCGACCAGCATGGGCAACGCCAGGCGACGCCGCTCCCGCAACTCGCCGATGTCGAACTCGCGGCGCAACTCCAGCCCCGCGACCAGGAAGAAGAACGTCATCAGGCCGCTGTTGATCCAGGTACGCAGGTCGTGCGACACGGTCCAGCCGCCGAGCTGGATCGACAGGGAGGTACCCCAGACCGACTCGTACGACGACACATGCAGATTCGCCCAGCCGAGAGCGGCCAGCGCGGCGATGAGCACCACCCGCGCGCCGCCGGTCTCGGTGCGCAGGAACCGGCGCAGCGGAGCGTTGATCCGCCCCTGCCAGGCCGTTCGGCTGGTCCAGCCCCGGCGCATGTTGTCGCTCGTCACGGGGACAATCTTCGCCGACCCGACCGTCACACGGCCCCGATTGCCACTCCTCCCCGCCGAAGACGACCGCGCGCGCTCACCCCTCCCCCACTGCGCCGATCTTGCGCTTTCGGTGGTCGGGTTGCGGGCTTCCGTGTCATTTGTCGCGACAGAAAGTGCAAGATCGCGCGGGGAGGGCGGCGACCTTGGCGGGCATGCACGCAGCGACACCGG
>NZ_JAGPXZ010001106.1:0-1416 GCF_018070305.1 Micromonospora sp. M51
GGAGGGCCCCGGGCCGCCGACCGCGAGGACGCCCGGGATGAGGCGCCGCGCTGGCAGCCCGACCCCGCGTCGGGCTGGCGGGCCGCCTCGGCACGACACGGTGATCTGCCATCGCCGCTGGTCGGACGCCCGGACGACCCGGAGCCGCCGGCCCGCGCCAACGGCCACCGCGTCAACGGCGTGCACCCCCCGGACGACGTCAACGGCGTCCACCTCCCCGGTCTCGAACCGCCAGCGGGACGCCCCACGCCGGTGAGCGCCCCGCCCGGGCTGCCCGCCGAGGGTCGCCCCGGGGCGGCCAGCGACCGGCTCGTGGTGCCCGCCCAGCGTCCCGCGCCGTCGGCGGAGCAGGGTGTCGCCGAGCCCGACACCGGTCCCGCCCCGCACCCCACCGTCGATCCGGCCGCCGCGCACCGGGCCCGTTGGGCCGAACCCGGCCTGCCCACCTCGGCCCCACCTGCCGTCCAGGTGCCGCCCGTCGGCACCGCCGCGTCGGGTTTCGAGGTGCCGCCCGGCTTCCACGCTCCGACCGTCGAGCGGCTGGCCGCCGACGACAGCCCGACCGCGCCACGCGACTGGCGGGACCCGGTCGCACCGGACCACGCGGCGAGTTCGGGACGCACCCCGGGCCCGGCCGGGCAGGCCGACGACGGCGAGCCCGGTCGCGCTGCCGAGGCTGCCCGGCCGGCCGACCCGCACCGTCCCGGGGACGCGCACCGGGCCGGGGAGTCGTCGGCCATCGAGCCCGACTGGTCGGGGCCGAGCTGGAACCGTCCGAGTTGGGGTGGGGGATGGGCCCCGCCCTGGTCCCGCCAGGACGACGAGTCGGTTGGCCCGGCAGCCCGGGACGAGTCGGCGCCGGGTTGGGTCGCCGAGCCCAACCAGCCGTACGAGCCGGTGCGCGCCGAGGTGCCCCGTCCGTACGAGCCGGTGCGCGCCGATCCAGGCCGTGGCTACGAACCCGGCCGGGGCGAGTCCGAGTCCGCGCCGGAGCCCCCCGCCGAACCGACGAGCGCGCCACCCGCCGACCGGCCGTCCTGGGCTGGCGGCGGTGCGACGCCGACCAGCGGTCCGCCCGCCGACCGGCCGTCCTGGGCGGCGTCCGGGGCGACCGGCAGACCTCGGGCCGACCCTCCGTCCTGGGCGGGTGGGGGCGACCCCGACCCCACCAGCGCGCCGCCCGCACGGCCCTCCTGGGCCGGGGGTTCCGATCCGACGCCACCCGGTGCGCCGCCGGTGCGGCCGTCCTGGGCGGGCGGGTCCGAGGCGGCGACCAGCGTGCCTCCGGTACGACCGTCCTGGGCCGGCGGGTCCCCACCGCCCACGACCAGCGCGCCGTCGACGCGGCCGTCCTGGGCCGGCGGGTCCGATCCGGCACCGGCCAGCTCGCCGTCGACGCGGCCCTCCTGGGCCGCC
>NZ_JAGPXZ010001107.1:0-1415 GCF_018070305.1 Micromonospora sp. M51
GTGCCGGTCCTGATCTGATCCACAGCAACGACGGGGGAGTTGGTCCAATGGCGGGCCGCATGGTGGTCGGTTCCGCCGCGCTGGCCGATCTGGTGCGCCCGGCGAGCGCACCCGACCCGGTCGGTGGCCACCGGGTGCTGCCGGTGGTGCCCGAGTTGACCGGTCTGCTGCCCAACCGGGGCCTGCGCCGGGGCAGCACCATCGCGGTCGCCGCCGGCCAGCCCAGCCGCAGCGGCGGCACCTCACTGATGTTGGCCCTGCTCGCCGCGGCGTCCCGGGCCGGCTCGTGGTGTGCCGTGGTCGGGGTGCCGACGTTCGGCGCGGGCGCGGCCGCTGAGCTGGGCATCGCCCTGGACCGGTTGGCCCTGGTGCCGAACCCCGGCCCGGAGTGGGCCACCGTCGTGGCCGCGCTGATCGACGGGGTGGACGTCGTGGTCACCACAGTGCCGGCGACGGTCTCCGCCTCGGTCGCCACCCGGTTGGCCGCCCGGGCCCGGCAGCGCGGCAGTGTGCTCGTCCCGTACGGCCGGTGGGACGGCGCGGACGTGACGTTGCAGGTGGTCCGTGGTGTCTGGGAGGGGCTCGGGCTGGGCCGGGGGCGGTTGCGCCGCCGGGAGATCACCGTCTCGGCGCGCGGGCGCGGGGCGGCCGCCCGACCCAAGGAGATCAAGGTCTGGCTGCCGGGCGACGAGTTGACCCGGGTGATCCCTCGTACGCCGCCGTCGCCCGTGGGCCGGTCGGCCGCGCCGCTCGCCCTGGTCGGTCGGGGATGACCGGCGCGCCGGCACGGACCCTGCTGCTGTGGTGCCCGGACTGGCCGGTGCTCGCCGCCGAGATCGTCGACGGGGTGCCGGCGACCGGCCCGGTCGCCGTGCTGCACGCCAACCGGGTGGTCGCCTGCTCCGAGCGGGCCCGCGCCGAGGGGGTGCGTCGGGGCCTGCGCAAACGGGAGGCGCAGGGCCGCTGCCCCCAACTCACCGTCGTGGAGTACGACCCGGGTCGGGACGCCCGGGCGTTCGAGCCGGTGGTCGCCGCGGTGGAGGAACTGGTGGCCGGCGTCGAGGTGGTCCGTCCGGGCGCCTGCGCGGTGGCCGCCCGGGGGCCGAGCCGTTACCTCGGCGGCGAGGAGGCGGCCGCTGAGCGGATCATCGAGCACGTGGCCCAGTCCTGCCTGGTGGAGAGCCAGGTCGGCATCGCCGACGGGGTGTTCGCGGCAGGGTTGGCCGCTCGCGCCGGCCGGGTGGTGGCCCCGGGCGGGACACCGGAGTTCCTGGCCGGGTTGCCGGTCGAGGCGCTCGGCCGGTCGGCGCTGGCCGACCTGCTGCGCCGGCTGGGGGTGCGTACCCTCGGCGACTTCGCCGCGCTGCCGGCCGGCGACGTGCTGGCCCGGTTCGGGTTCGACGGTGCGCTGGCCC
>NZ_JAGPXZ010001108.1:0-1414 GCF_018070305.1 Micromonospora sp. M51
TCCATGCCCGCGCGGGTCGAGCCGGTGATCGACACCAGCTGCGGGGTCGGGTGCGACACGAGGGTACGACCGGTGTCCCGGTCGCCGCAGACCACGTTGAACACCCCCGGCGGGAAGAACTCGGCGGCGATCTCGGCGAGCAGCAGCGTCGACACCGGGGTGGTGTCCGACGGCTTGAGCACCACGGTGTTGCCGGCGGCGAGCGCCGGGGCGATCTTCCAGACCGCCATCATCAGCGGGTAGTTCCACGGCGTGACCTGCGCGCAGACGCCGATCGGCTCCCGCCGCACGTACGAGGTGTGCCCGGCCAGGTACTCCCCGGCCGAGCGACCCTCCAGCATCCGGGCGGCACCGGCGAAGAACCGGAACTGGTCCACCGCCGGGGGAAGCTCCTCCTCGGCGGTGAGCTGCCGGGGCTTGCCGGTGTTGCGCACCTCGGCGTCGACAAGTTCGGCGGCGCGCGCCTCCACGGCGTCGGCGAGCTTGAGCAGCGCCCGCTGCCGTTCGGCGGGGGTGACCTCCCGCCAGCTCTCGAAGGCGGTGGCGGCGGCGTTCATCGCCGCGTCCACGTCGGCAGCCCCGGAGACCGGGGCCTGGGCGAACACCTCACCCGTGCAGGGGTCGACCAGATCGGCGTAGCCGCCGTCGGCCGGGTCGACGTAGGAGCCGTTGACGAAGTTGCGCAGCTGCTGCTGGTCACTCATGAGGGTTCACTCCGAGGGGGCCGGGGGCGCGGTTCTGCGGCGGTTATCGCAATCTCTCTGCCATCTTCGCTACCGAATTCGCGGCAGACAAGGGTTATCGCGACTGTTTCCGTCGGCTGATCGCTCGGCTACGCTGCTCGGCGTGGAGCCCGCACCCTTCTTCGTCGCCTCCCGACCCGCCACCGGCGAGGGTGAGCTGACCGTCCACCACCCGTACGACGGCCGCCCGGTGGGGCGTACCACATTCGCCACGCCCGACCAGGTCGCCGCCGCCGTCGCCGCCGCGGCCGGGGTGGCCGCGCACGCCGCGGCCCTGCCCGCGCACGCCCGCGCGGCTGCCCTCGACCACGTGTCCCGGCGGCTCACCGAACGCGCCGCCGAGATCGCCGCACTGATCACCGCGGAGAACGGCAAGCCGCTCAAGTGGGCCCGCGCCGAGGTCGGTCGGGCCGTGTCGACCTTCCGGTGGGCAGCCGAGGAGGCCCGACGCTTCTCCGGGGAGCTGCAACGACTCGACACCGACCCGGCTGCCGGCGGGCGGATCGCGCTGGTCCGGCGGGTGCCGAGAGGCCCCGTGCTGGGCATCACGCCGTTCAACTTCCCGCTCAACCTCGTCGCCCACAAGGTGGCGCCGGCCATCGCCGTCGGCGCGCCGATCATCGTCAAGCCCGCGCCCGCGACGCCCCTGACCGCGCTGCTGCTCGGCGAGC
>NZ_JAGPXZ010000111.1:0-11853 GCF_018070305.1 Micromonospora sp. M51
CACCTGCCTCGAGACCTGACCCGGCAGATCGGAGACGCAGGCGGCGTAGAGGCGGGCGAGGCCGTCCGCGGTGCTCACCGCGCCCGCGCCCGGAACACCGGCGGCCCGGATGGCGTCGTCGTTGAAGCTCACCAGGCCGTCGGCGTCGGCGGGGAAGGCGAAAGCGCCCCCCATGGTGATGCCGCGTTCGGCGACCGGGTCCTCGAACGGGTCCGGGTCCGGCGGCGGCGCCAGGCCCCAGGCGACGGTGTCACTCTCGGCGGCCGGAAGCCCGAGCCAGGTGCGCAGGCCGAGCGGGCCCGCGAGCGTGTCGGCGAAGAACGCGCCGGGTAGTTGGCCGGTGATGCGGTGGATCACCTCTCCGACCAGCCAGCCGTAGGTCATCGGGTGGTAGCCGTGTGCCGTGCCCGGCTCCCACAACGGGGCCTGCGCCTCGATCGCCTTGATCACCGGGTCCCACGCCAGGACCTCGTCGAGGGTCAGGGGTCGGTCCAACGCGGGCAGACCGGCCTGGTGCGTGAGCAGCCAGCGCACCGGGATGTGCGCCTTGCCGTGCTGTCCGAACCCCGGCCAGTAGCGCGTCACCGGCGCGTCGAGGTCGAGCCGGCCCTGTTGGACCAGCAGGTACGCGCAGATCGCCAGCATTCCCTTGGTGCAGGAGAAGACGACGACGGGTGTGTCCCTGTCCCACTGCCGGCCGGTCCGGGTGTCGGCGACCCCGCCGTACAGGTCGACGACCTTGCGGCCCCGCACGTAGACGGTGACCGCGGCGCCGACCTCGCCCCGCGCTGTGAAGTTGTCCCGGAAGACGTCCGCGACGCGCCCGTAGCGGTCGGCGACGTCGCCGTGGATCTGTGGCTGTGTGACCACTGCCTACCCCTTCACTGACCCCTGGATCAGGGCCTTGATGAACTGTCGCTGGAAGATCAGGAAGACGATGAGGGTCGGGGTGAGGATCAGCAGCGACCCGGCACACAGCAGCACCAGGTCGGTGCCCCACTGGCCCTGGAACGCGCCCAGCGCCCCGGCCATGGTGCGTTTGGTGGCGTCGTCGACCAGGACGATGGCGAGCAGGAACTGGTTCCACGTCCAGAGGAACATCAGGATGCTCAGCGAGGCGATCGCCGGCCGGGCCAGCGGCACCTGGACCCGCCAGAACAACTGCCACGTGCTGCTGCCGTCCACCCGGGCCGCCTCGGTCAACTCGACCGGCACGTTGGTGAAGTGCGCCCGCATCCAGAACACCGCGAACGGCATGTACAGGCCGATCAGCGGCAGGATGATGGCCCAGCGCGTGTTGAGCAGGCCGAGATCCTGCATCTGGTAGTAGAGCGGCGTCACCACGGCCTCGAACGGCAGGGTCAGACCCAGCAGGAAGAGGCCGAAGACGAGCCGGCCACCGGGCACCCGCAACTGACCGAGGCCGAAGCCGGCCATGGTCGCGATGAGCACCGACACCGGCACGACACCGGCCACGATGAGCAGGCTGGACCGGAGCAGGGCGCCCATGTTCGCGGCGGTGAAGGCGTCGGCGAAGTTCCCCCACTGCGGGTCGGACGGCCAGTCGAGCCCGCTGGGCACGGTGCCACGCGGCTGCAACGCCGCCGACAACATGCTCACGAACGGCAGCAGGGTCACGACGATCAGGGCGATCAGGAAGACACGCCCGGTCAGCTGTTCGCGTCGGGTCAGGTTCACGACTTCTCCCCTCGGCTGAGCCGCTGGATCGGCAGCACACACGCCAGCACCAGCAGCATCAGCACGACAGCGAGCGCCGAGGCGAGGCCCACCTGCCGTTGCGAGAAGGCCAGCCGGTAGATCTCCAGACCCGGCACCGTGGTCTGGAGGCCGGGCCCGCCGCTGGTGGAGATGTAGACGATGTCGAAGCTCGCCAAGGCCGCGATGATGGTCACGGTGAGGCAGACGCCGATCTCCTGGCGCAGGCTGGGCAGGGTCACGGCGAAGAACTCGCGGAACGGACCGGCGCCGTCCAGGCGGGCGGCCTCGTACAGCGCCGGATCAATCTTGCTCATGCCGGTCACCAGCAGGATCGTGCAGAGGCCGAGCAGGACCCAGGCCCCGATGACGCCGACGGCGGGCAGCGCCGTGTCGAAGTCGCCGAGCCAGGCGCGGGCGACGCCACCCAGCCCGACCGCCCGCAGCACCTGGTTGACCAGACCGTTCGAGGAAAGCAGCCAGCTCCACGCGATGCCCGCCGCCACCAGGGGGATGACCTGCGGCAGGAACAGGATGGTCCGGACGACGGTGCCGAACGGGCCGGTGGTGATCCGGCGGACCATGCTCGCCACCAACAGCCCGAGCGCGACCGGGATGAAGCTGAAGAAGACGATCAGGACGATCGCGTTACCGATGATCTTCAGCAGGTCGCTGTCGGTGAAGACGGTGAGGTAGTTGTCCAGGCCCACCCAGCGGGCCACCCCGATCCCGTTCCAGTCGTAGAGCGAGTACTGCAGCGTCAGGACGAGCGGGCGCAGGACGAACACCGCGTACATCACCAGGGCGGGCAGGACGTACAACCAGCCGGTCCCGGCCGCGCGGGCCCACCGGGAACGGTGGGCCCGCGTGGGGGTCGGACGGGCGCGACGATCGTCGCGCCCGGTTGGTGCGCTGCCGAGGGCAGACGTCATCGGGACAGTTCCTTCTGGTACTCGGCCTGGACCGCCTTCACGTACCCCTCGGGCGTCTGCTGGCCGGCGATCAGCTTCTGCATCTCCGGGGTGATCGCGGCGGCGAAGATGCCGCCGGTCGCGTTCGCGGTGAAGTCGACCGCGCCGTTCTCCGCGCCGAGCTGCTGCGACGCCTTGAGGGTCTCGGCGAGCACGGTGTTCGGGGCGGCGGCCGGCACCGGCAGGTCGCTCGGGCCGCCGGGGCTCGAGCCGCCGACAGTCACCGAGATCTCCCGGGCCTTGGCGTTGGTGTGCACCCAGTTCAGGAAGTACGCGGCGGCGTCCGGGTTCTTCGCCTTGGCGGAGACGCCGAAGGTGTTCGGGGCGGACATCGCCACGTGCTTTCCGCCGGGGGACTCGGTGGGGAACAGGAAGAAGCCGACGTTGCCGGGCATCGACTTGTCGAGGTTCGCCGACTCCCAGTCACCGTTGAACATGAACAGGCCGTTGCCCTTCTGGAACTCCCCCACCATGCCGGCGTAGTCGATGGCGTTGGCGTCCTTCGGGAAGTAGCCGGCCTGCGCCCACTTCTGGATGGTCTGGGTGGCCTTCAGGGCGGCCGGGGTGTCGAACGTGGCCCCCGGCTTCTGGAAGATCCAGTCGGCGACCTGGGCCGGGTCGCCGAACTGGTTCTGCAGCGCCTGGTGCGGGAAGTTGATGCCGGCGGTGTTCTTGTTGAACTGCATGATCGGCTGGACCCCGCCGGCCTTCGCCTTGGCCAGCAACTGCTCGAACTCGGCCACGGTGGCCGGCGGCTGGGTCATGCCGATCTGGCTGGCCAGCTTCTTGTTGTAGAACACGCCGGTGACGCTGTAGCCGAGCCCCATCCCGAACAGCGAGCCGGTGCCCCGGGTGTTCTCACCGACGCGCAGCTGCACGAGCTGCGAGGCGGGGAACTTGTCCCAGCCGTACGCGGTGAAGTACGGGTCGAGGTTCTTGAGCAGGTCGTCCTTGACCAGGTCGACCATGGTGGGGAGCCGGATGATGTCGGGCGAGTTGTCCGAGGCCATCACCCGGGGCGCGTTCTCCACGATCACCGTGAACTGGTCCTCACGGATGTTGAACTTGACGTTCGAGTGCTGCTTGGAGAACTCCTCGGCCAACGCCTTGGCCAGCGGGAAGCCGGTCTCGGCGTACATCTCCAAGGTGATCGGGTCGGTCCCCAGCTCCGTCGTGACGGCGGCATCGGACTTCTGGGTCGACGACCGGTCCTCGCCCGGGGCGCTGCAGGCCGTCGCGGTCACCCCGACCGCCAGCAGCGACGCGAGGAGCACCGTTCTCCGTCGCGGAAACTTTGTCAGCAATTCTGCCATTTCATGACTCCTTGACATCTCCACGCGTCCCGCGACCCACGGCCGCGCGACGGCTCCACCGGGACCAGCGCGACCGGGTGCGGCCACGACACGTACGCCGTGACCTGCCGCCCGGGCGCAGCACCCGTACCGTCAGCGAAAAAGAAGCCGGCACGGCCACCGAAGGCGCCTCTGGATGCACCAGAAGTGGTCGCTAAACTGATTTAGCAGAGCATGCGCGTGGCACGGGAAGCTGTCAAGGACAACTTGGCAACGGTGCGGAAACGTCGGGTTCACACCGCACCGACACGACCGGCGCTGGATCCTGGGCGGCGACGCATCATGATGGGCGGGAGCGGTGCCTGCGGCACCGCGCCTGATTCGGAGGACTGATGGGCCGCAACAGAGCAACACTCGCCGACGTCGCGCGCAGAGCCGGGCTGTCCAAGACCGCCGCGTCGATGGTGCTCAACGGCAGGGAGGGCACCCGACTCTCGGCCGAGGCGCACCAGCGGGTGTTCGCCGCCGCCGAGGAGCTGGGCTACCGGCCCAACCTCGCCGCGCGCAGCCTCCGCACCCGCAAGACCGCCACCATCGCGTTCGTCTCCGACATCGTGGCCACCACCCGGTTCGCCGGTGACCTCATCCGTGGCGCTCTCGACGCGGCCCGCGAACGCGACCACGTCCTGCTCATCACCGAGACGCAGGGCGACGCCACCTTCGAGCAGTACGCCATCGAGGCCGTCCTGGACCGACAGGTCGACGGGGTGATCTACGCGGCGATGGCGACCCGACGGCTTTCGGTGCCCGCGGCCATCCTCGGCGGACCGGTGGTGCTGCTCAACGCCACCAGCCCCGACGGTCTGCCCAGCGTGGTCCCCGACGACGAGGGGGCCGGCCGCTCCGTCGCCGCCGCCCTGCTGGAGCTCGGCCACCGCGACGCGATCGCGCTCATCGGCCGCAACCGGCTCAAGGAGGACGACCCGGAGGTCTCGCTCGCCGCCAGCGCCCGGCTGCACGGCATCCGGCAGACCCTGGACGAGGCGGACGTCAGCCTGCTGGCCGAGTGCTTCTGCACCGAGTGGTTGCCCGAGCACGGGTACGCCGCCATGCGCGGCCTGTTGAGCAAGCCGAAGCGCCCCAGCGCGGTCATCTGCATGAACGACCGGTTGGCCTTCGGCGCCTACCAGGCGCTCGGCGAGGCGGGGCTGACCGTCCCGGAGGACATCTCGGTCATCTCGTTCGACGACGACCCGATCGCCGCCTGGTTGCGGCCCAGTCTGGCCACCACGGCCCTGCCGCACGAGCAGATGGGGCGGCGTGCTGTCGAACTGCTCCTGGACGGCGGCGTCGCCGAGCCCGCGCTGGTGGCGATGCCGCTGCGCCGACGCCGGTCCCTCGCACCCCCGGCCGGCTGACCAACGGCCCACGACCGTACCGCCGGGCTGGCCTGGGGCGACGCTAAAACGGTTTAGTGCTAGGTTTCCGACCATGCTTCGTCTACCCGACCACTGGGTGTGGGACAGCTGGTACGCGCGGGACGACAACGGCCTCTGGCACGTGTTCTTCCTGCGCGCGTCCCGTGCCCTGCACGACCCGCACCGCCGCCACCGCCGGGCCACGATCGGCCACGCCGTCTCGACGGACCTGCGCTCGTGGCGGCTGGTCGCCGACGCCCTGGTCCCCGCCGACCCGCCCGGCTGGGACGACCTGGCGACCTGGACGGGCTGCACAGTGCGCGGGCCGGACGGACTGTGGTACCTGTTCTACACCGGTGTCGGTCGCGCCGAGGACGGGCTCGTCCAACGCATCGGGCTGGCCGTCTCCGACGACCTGATGACCTGGCACCGGCACGGCAACGAACCGATCGTCCAGGCCGACCCCACCTGGTACGAGCTGCTGGACACGGACCTGTGGTACGAGCAGGCCTGGCGTGACCCGTGGGTGTTCCCCGACCCGCACGGCCAGGGCTGGCACATGCTCATCACCGCCCGTGCCAACACCGGGCCGGCGAACACCCGTGGCGTCGTCGGCCACGCCACCTCCACCGACCTGCTGACCTGGACGGTGCGACCACCCCTGTCGACCCCCGCCGGTTTCGGTCACCTCGAGGTGCCCCAGGTCGCGGTCCTCGACGGGCAACCGCTGCTGCTGTTCTCCACCGACGCCACCGGCAGCGCCCGGCGCGACGACCACCGGATCTGGGTGGCGACCGGCGAGAGCACCCTCGGACCGTGGGACATCGCGTCCGCCCAGCCGTTCACCCACCCGCACCTGTACGCGCCCCGGCTGGTCCACGGACCCGCCGACGACTGGTCCCTCATCGGCTTCCTCGACCACGTCGACGACACGTTCGTCGGGGAGATCACCGACCCGATCCCGGTCCGCTACCGGGCCGCGACCGGGCTGACAGTGGACACGGCGAGGGCGACGGTCGGGCAGTAGACCGGACAGGTCCGGGCCGAGGCGTGTCGCCCCGGCCCGGACCCGTCGGTGCCCAGCTGGCAGGTCAGCTGCGCAGCTGCCACTGCTGGTTCGTGCCGCCGTTGCAGGACCAGAGAATCAACTTCGTGCCGTTCGCCGTCCCGGCGCCGTTGGCGTCCAGGCAGAGACCCGACTGCACGCCGGTGATCGTGCCGTTGGCGTTGACGTTCCACTGCTGGTTGGCCTGGCCGTTGCAGTCCCAGATCACCACTGTGGTGCCGTTGCTGGTGCCCTGGCCGGAGGCATCCAGGCACTTGGTGCCGTACACCATGAGCTGCCGGCTGGCCGTGTGGGTCCACCGCTGGTTGGTGGCCCCGCTGATGCAGTCCCAGAGCTGGGCCTGCGTGCCGTTCGTGGTGCTCGACCCGCCGATCTCCGCGCACCGGCCCGACTGGACGCCCACGATCTGCACGTTCTGCGGGTTGGTGCTGCCGCCGCTCTGCACGCCGGCCGCGTTGATCACCGTCTGCGCACCCGACGGCCAACTGCCTCCGGTGACAGTGACGTTGCCGTTGACGACGTTGCCGCGGTCACCGTTGGTCACGTTCGTGCTGTTGTTCGTCGACCAGTTGTTGGTGACGGTGAAGTTGCCCATGTTCTCCGCGTACCAGTAGTTGGCGGTGGCCCAGGTACCGGTGGAGGAGAACACGTTGTTACGGGCGGTGTAGTAGCGGGAACCCTCGTCGAAGTAGAGCCCGAACCAGCCGTTGGTCCGCAGGCAGTAGTTCTCGTTGATGGTCCCGCCCGGGTTCGCCGACAGCGTGTAGATGCACCCGCCGTCGGTCATCTGCTGCATCACGTCGTGCACGTAGTTGCCGATCACCTGGTTGTTGGCCGCGGTGGTCGCCGTCGTGTAGCGGGGCTGGTAGTTGTACAGCCCCCGGTTCGCGTAGTGCTGACTGCCGCCGGCGTCGTTGGCGCCCCAGCCGTAGCCGACCGACAGACCGGTGTACGGCATGTTGTAGACCTCGTTGTGCGAGACCAGTGCCGTGTTCACGTAGGTGGTCAGGATCGACACCACACCCCGGTACTCCAGGCCGAGGTCGTGCACCCGGTTGTTGCTGATGGTGATGTTGCGGTTGACCATCCGCTGGTCGCTCGGGTGGTGGGCGTCGGCCCGCACACCGCCGACCACGATGCCACCGGCGGAGTTGCGGGCGATCTCGGAGCGGGTGACGGTGATGTTGCTGGCCCCCAGGCCGACCCCGCTGGCGTGGGCGTTGGCGTCGTTGCCGATGCCGATCGCCGTCTGCCCGAGGTTGACGAACTGGGAGTCGCTGAAGGTGATGGTGTTGGCGGCGGAGACCTGCACGGCGGCGGGCATCTGGTTCCAGTTCGGTCGGGTGGCCTCGAACTGGGGGCAGCCGGCCTGGCAGGAGGTCAGCGCGTCGGACGGGCGGGACCAGGTGCCGGTGATGTGGGCGCCGGTCTGCTGGTCGGCGAAGCCGTTGCTGCTGCTGGGGCCGAGCCAGCTGGTGCCGGTGAAGGTGATGCCGCTGAACGAGATGTGGTGCGCCGGCGCGTCGTAGCTGCCCCCGACGTTGACCAGTGACTGCAACTGCGGCAGCTCGACGCTGACCGAACTCATGTTCTGCCCGGCGAGCGGGATGTAGTTGAGCTGGCCGTTGCTCGGGTTGAGATACCACTCCCCCGCTGAGTCCAGGAACTCGTACGCGTTGGTCAGGTAGAACGGCCCGGCGCGGTGCGGGCTGGAGAGGGTGTCGAACCCGAAGGTGTTGTTGTTCCACGCGGGCTGCTGCATCGTCAGGAAGTTCCCGCTGATGCTCTGCACGGGCGAGTACCGGTCGGTGAACGAACCGACGCTCTCCACCTCGACGCGGTTCTGGTTGCCCAGGTTGTTGAGGTAGCTGAGGGCGCTGTTGGTGAACCGCATTCCGGACGTGGTGAAGGTGAAGTCGGAGCGGTTCACCGCGGTACGCGCCCGCGTGGCGACAGCCCCGTTGACGTAGAGCTGGCGGGAATCGAGACCGGCGGGAACGCTGGCCCGCCAGATGTTCTTGCCGGAGTCGACGAGCGACCAACCGGTGACCGCCCGCGCGCCGGTGATCGTCGGACGCGCGCCGGCGGCCGCCCGCCAGATCACCTGGTAGCCGTTGTTGCCCGAGTCGGCGGCGGTGAACCGCAGCGGCGACGAGAGCCGGTACGTGCCGTTGGCCAACTCCACCACGATGTCACCGGACATCGCGCTGTTGATCGCCCGGACCGCGGTCTGGGCACCGGTCAGCGAACACGGCTGGCTGGCGGAGCAGGTGGTGCCGGCACCGGAGGGCGACGCGTACAGGGTGGTGGTGGCCGCGACGGCCGGGGACGCCGCGACGGTCACGGCGACCACTGCGGTCACCGCCGTCGCGGCGGCGCCGGCCAGCAGCCGGCGCAGCGGAGGAGAAGAGGACATGGGACGGTGCTCCTGACGTGCGGAGGGCATGGGGACGGAACGCCTCGACGGGCGGGAGGCGTGGCTGGTAGGAGGGGGCGGCGGCTACCCGAGGATCTCCCGGAGATAGCGCAGGCCGTCCGTGGCGAGACGGTCCTGCGAGGGGGCCAACGGCCGCCAGATCGCCGCGGCGGTGGCGATGGTCTCGTTCTCCGCCGTGAACGACTCGATGCAGACAGCGCCCTGGTAGCCGGTGTCCCGCAGGACGGTGAAGAAGCGGGGCCAGTCGAAGTGGTCAGCACCGGGCGCGCCCCGGTTGGTGCCGCTGACCTGGACGTGCTTGATGTGCCGGCCGGCGACGGCGAGGGCCGCGTAGGGGTCGGCTTCCTCGATGTTCATGTGGTACGTGTCGATCATGATGCCGACGTTGGACGGTAACCCGTCGATCAACTCGACGGTCTGTTCGACGGTGTTGACGACGCTCGTCTCGTAGCGGTTCAACGCCTCGACGCCGATACTCACGCCCAACTCGCCGGCCCGCTCGGCCACCGGCGCCAGGTTGCGCCGGAAATCCGCGTAGCAGGCCGCGCGGGCCGCTGGCGACATCCGCCAGATGCGGCCGACCGAGGCGTACGCGGGGCCGCCGACGCATCCAGCGCCGACGGCCGCCGCGCTCGCCACGCAGCCCATGAGGTACGCCACCGTCGACTCGACCACCGCTGGCGCGGCGTCGACCAGTTCCCGCCCCGGCGGGGTGACCGCGCAGACACCGGCGGCCACGAGGCCGTGCGCCGCCAACAGGTCCCGGGTACGGATCGGGTCCCAGTCACCGGGCTGCTCGATCGGCAACTCGACGGCGTCGAAGCCGAACTCGGCGATCCGCGGAATCAGCTCGGCCAGGGCCTTGTCGTCGACCGGCGAGGCCCAGACCCAGGGGTTGACGCCGATGGCGTACATCGGACCCTACTTCCAGCGCTGCGGGTAGCCGGGCAGGTCGGTGCAGCCGCACATCGCGTAGTGCAGGGGCGGCATGCTCGGGTCGAGATACTTGTCGAGGTTGTCCTGCGTGACGGTCGGCTGTGGCAGCTTCCACGGGCTGGACACCTGCTTGCCGTCGAGGATCTGCAGCACCGCCAGAATCGGCGTCCGCCACTGGTAGGTCGGGTAGGTCGGTGCGATCGCGGTGAGGTTCTTGTCCTTCCAGATCTTCAGGAAGTCGAGCTGGTCCTCGCCGTTCATCGGCGGAACGGGCTTGCCCGCGTCCTGGAACGCCTCGACCGCCGCGACGGCCGTCGCTCCGGCGTCCATCCAGACCCCGTCGATCGTGCCGTACCGCTGGATGTAGTCGTCGACGATCTTCTTGGTCTTGGCCGGGTCACCGTCGGTGAACTCGACGCCCACGACGTCGACCTTCGCCTTGTCGAACGCCACCTTCGCCGCCGACCAGCGGGTCTCCAGGACGTCGACGCCGGGCAGGATCCGCAGGGCGAGGACCTTGCCGCCGGGCTTCATCTTCTGGCTGACGAACTCGGCGCCGACATGGCCGAACCCGTAACCGCCGATGGGGTTGATGAACGTCACCGGGCACTTCGTGTTGACCCCACGGTCGAAGACGACGACCGGCAACCCCGCCTTGCAGGCCGCCTCGACGGCCGGGGTGAGCGTGGCGGTGGTGTTCGGCGAGACGATGAGCGCGTCGCAACCCTTGCCGAGCAGGTCGTTGATGTCCGCGATCTGCTTCTGGTCCTTGCCCTCGGCGTCGACGTGCACGAACTCCTTGATGCGGCTCTTCTGCGCCTCGACCTCGGCCTGCATCGTCTTGAACCCGACCTGACGCCACGGGTTGTTCAGGGCAGCGTTCGAGAAGCAGATCTTGTGCGGGCCGTTCTTCTTGAACTTGGCCGTGTCGACCATCGTCGGGTTGAGCACCTGCTCCCACGGCTTGTCGGCCGGGCCCGTCGGTGCCGCGTCGAGCAGCGCCAACTCGGCGTCGTAGTCGGCCTGCACGAAGAACTTCGACTGGTCCCCGGTGCCGGAACCAGTGGCGGCGGACGCACTCCCCGACGGGCTCGCGGCCGGCTCGTCGGTGGCACAGGCGGCAAGGGACAGCAGGGTGACAGCGGCAATGGCCGCCATGGAACGTCGCACTATGGTTTCCCCTTATCTGGACGAAGAACGCGTTGCCGAGACCGCCACGGCGAGCAGGATGATCGCGCCCTGGACGGTCGACCTGAGGGCGCCGGAGACGCCGTAGAAATTCATGAGAGCGAACAGCAGTTCGAGGGTCAGCGCGCCGAGCATCGCCCCGACAACAGCGCCGCGACCCCCGCCGAGCGCCACCCCACCGAGGACGACCGCGGTGATCGCACCGAACTCCAGGCCGTTGCCGGCCTGGAACGACACGCCGCTGTAGCCACCCAGGAGGATCGCCGCCACCGCCGCGGCCAGACCGCTGAGGATGAAAGCGAAGGTCCGGGTACGCCACACCCGTACCCCGCTCAGCTCGGCGGTGCGCGGGTTGTCGCCGACGGCGACCAGCGTCCGACCGAAGTCCGACCGCATCAGCAGCACTGCCGCCACCGCCAGGACCACCAGAACCAGCAGCGCGTACGGCACCCGGCCCAGCACCGGAACGTCCTCGAAGGCCCGCCGGCCGAACCGCCGGAACTCCTCGGAGAGCCCACCCTTCGGAGCGCCGTCGGACCACAGGTAGACAGCGCCCACGAGGATCAGGAACATGCCGAGGGTGGTGATGAACGACGGCACCCGCAGCCGGGTCGTGACCAGGCCGTTGACCAGCCCGACAAGTGCTCCGAAGGCGAGCAGGAGCAGCACCACCGGCCAGGTACGCGCCGGGTCGCTGTCGATCAGCCGGGCGGCGACCACCACCTGCGCGGTCACCAGGGACCCGACCGAGAGATCGAACTCACCGGAGACGATCACGAAGTACTGACCGGCGGCGAGCAGGATGATCGGCGCCGACCGACCCAGGAAC
>NZ_JAGPXZ010001109.1:0-1412 GCF_018070305.1 Micromonospora sp. M51
GGAACGGGGGGTGGGGTGGCCACCGCCCCCCCCACCCCCGTTCACCCCGTTCGGGTCAGACCTTGGCCTTGCCCAGGATGCGGTTCACTGTTGTTCCGCATACCGGACACTTGCCCTTGGCCATGTTCATTCCGGTCTTCGAGACCTCGACGTGCCCCTCGAAGTCCCGCTTCTCCTTGCACTTCACGCAGTAACCGTTGTAGGTCGTCTGGGCCTGGTCGGCCACGGTGCCCTCCTCGTCTCGTCCGCCGGTCAATGCCGTTCCGGCGGGGTGCCCGGCGGCGGGCCACACGGGGCGCCGGCGCTGGGTCTCACTCCGCGGCCACCTTCGTGACCGCTGGTTCGCGGACCCTACCCAGGTCTGGGCAGTTCCATGTCAGCTGTGCATCGACACTGTGAGCAAGTCGACGTCGAGAGTGTGCATGGCGAAATAGGTCGGATAAGTCAGTTTGGCGGGGACACGCCGACCAAACCCTGACAGCCACCCGTGCGAGTGCCCCCGCAGGGGCATCCGGGACGGTGATCACCTACGGTGGGGACGTGCCGCGTACCCGCGTCATCGGCGTTCACGAAGGGTGACGAGATGGCGCGATGGCGCATCCGTCAAGAAATTTTCGGGACGCCTGGCGACCAATCACCATTTTCTGGGCGCGTGTCGTGCGGTTGACTCTTGCGGACCCCTGGTCAGTGGGCATTAGCTTTCCTTCGTGACACGTAGCCGAGGCTGCGCGGGCCAGTGATGGCGGGGACGCGCAAGCCTGTCGTCGAGGTGCGGCGCAGCCAGCGTCGACGACGCACGGTGTCCGCGTACCGTGACGGTGAGCGAGTGGTCGTCCTCATCCCCGACCAGTTCTCCCGCGCCGAGGAGAGCGAGTGGGTCGACCGGATGCTCGCCCGACTCGCCGCGCGTGAGGGGCGACTGGCCCGCTCCGACGCCGAGCTGCTGGCCCGCGCCAACCGGCTCATCGACCTCTATCTCGCCGAGTACCCCGCGAAAGCGGTCCCGGCCAGCGTCCGGTGGGTCACCAACCAGAACGGCCGGTGGGGTTCCTGCACCCCGGCGGACCGCAGCATCCGCATCTCGCACCGCGTCCAGGAGATGCCCGAGTGGGTGATCGACTACGTGTTGCTCCACGAGTTGGCGCACCTCATCGTGCCCAGCCACAACGCCCGGTTCTGGGCGCTGGTCGGTCGCTATCCCAAGGCGGAACGCGCCCGCGGCTACCTCGAAGGGGTCGCCGCCGCCTCCTGCGCACCGCTCCCCACCTGATCCACACCCTCCCACCCCCCCCGGGGCGCGTGGGTTCCGGCGCACCAGGCCCCGTCGGGTGCCGCGCCGGACACCATCTGAGGCGCGATCAGCCTAGATCCACTCGGGTTCCTGAATATCGCGCTATTGATGGCCCTGGGAC
>NZ_JAGPXZ010001110.1:0-1408 GCF_018070305.1 Micromonospora sp. M51
AACGTGGCGAGGCTGAACTTCAGTCACGGCAGCCACGCCGACCACGAGGCGGTCTATCGACTGGTCCGGGAGGCGTCGGAGGCAGCGGGTAAGCCGGTCGCCGTCCTCGCCGACCTGCAGGGCCCCAAGATCCGGCTCGGTCGGTTCGCCGACGGCCCGCACGAGTGGCGCACCGGTGACTCGGTCGTCATCACCGGCGACGACATCATCGGCACCAAGGAGCGGGTCTCCTGCACCTACCGCAAGCTGCCGCAGGAGGTGAAGCCCGGTGACCGGCTGCTGATCGACGACGGTCGGGTCGCCGTCGAGGTCACCGACGTCACCGGCAACGACATCCGCTGCCTCGTCACCGAGGGCGGCCCGGTCTCCAACAACAAGGGCGTGTCGCTGCCCAACGTGGCGGTCAGCGTGCCCGCCATGTCGGAGAAGGACGCCGAGGACCTGCGCTTCTCCCTGGGTCTCGGTGTCGACCTGGTGGCGCTCTCCTTCGTCCGCTCCGCCGAGGACATCAAGCTCGTGCACGGCATCATGGCCGAGGAGGGCGTGTTCCGGCCGGTGCTGGCCAAGGTCGAGAAGCCGGAGGCGGTGGAGCACCTGGAGGCCATCGTGCTGGCCTTCGACGGCGTCATGGTCGCCCGTGGTGACCTCGGTGTCGAGATGCCGCTGGACGAGGTCCCGCTGGTGCAGAAGCGCGCCGTGCAGCTGTGCCGGGAGAACGCCAAGCCCGTCATCGTGGCCACCCAGATGCTCGACTCGATGATCGAGAACTCCCGCCCCACCCGGGCGGAGGCGTCCGACGTCGCCAACGCGGTGCTCGACGGCGCGGACGCGGTGATGCTCTCCGGCGAGACCAGCGTCGGCAAGTACCCGGTGCTCACCGTCAGCACCATGGCCAAGATCGTGACGACCACCGAGGCCGGTTCGATCGGGGTGCCGCGGTTGCAGCACGACCCGCGTACCCACGGTGGCGCCCTCACCGTCGCCGCCTCGTCGATCGCCCGGGCCATCAACGCCAAGGCGCTCGTCGCCTTCTCGCAGACCGGTGACACCGTGCGCCGGCTGTCCCGGCTGCACTGCGACCTGCCGCTGCTGGCCTTCACGCCGGTCCCCGAGGTGCGCGACCAGCTCGCCCTCACCTGGGGCGTGGAGACCTTCCTGATGCCGTTCGTGCAGCACACCGACGACATGTTCCGCCAGGTCGACCAGGCGCTGCTCGGCCTCGACCGGGCCAACCCCGGCGACTACGTGGTGATCGTGGCGGGTAGCCCTCCCGGCACCCCCGGCTCGACCAACACGCTGCGCGTACACCAGCTCGGCTCGCTGGTCGACGCCGCGTCGGCGCGGGCGCTGCAGTGAGCGACGGTCGGGTCGCGGTCGGCCAGGCGGCGGTGGACCAGCTGCTGGAGGT
>NZ_JAGPXZ010001111.1:0-1405 GCF_018070305.1 Micromonospora sp. M51
CCGTGAGGCGGCCGGGCGCTCGGGCGTCTGGACGCCGGACGGCAGGGTCTTCGCCCGCGCGGGCACCGACCCGGGCGGGTCGGTCAGCGTCAGCATCGGCTGACCAATGTGTTTGCGCACCGGCGATGACCTTGTAATGCTTCGGGAATGACCGCCTTCCCGGGTACCTTCGCCGATGATGTCGTCGGCCAGTCAGCGCAGACGCAGTTCGAGGCGTTCATCGACGAGCACCGCAGGGCGCTCAACGGCTGTCTGGACGGGTTGACCGAGGAGCAGGCGCGCCGCTCGTTGGTGGCGTCCCGGACCACGTTGCTGGGCCTGGTCAAGCACGCCGCGTTCGTGGAGAAGGTCTGGTTCGACGAGGCCGTCACGTGTCGACCCCGCTCGGAGATCGGCATCCCCGCCACGCCGGACGAGTCGTTCATCCTCGATGACGGCGACACGATCGCCAGCATCCAGCGCGCGCACCGGGAAGCCTGCGAAGCCTCCCGCCGGGCCACGTCCGGCCTGGGCCTCGACGACGTGCTTCGCGGCAACCGCCGTGGCCCGTTGCCGCTGCGCTGGGTGTACCTGCACGTGCTGCGGGAGCTGGCGCAGCACTGCGGGCACGCGGAGATCCTGCGTGAGCAGATCGTGAACGCCGAATAGCCTCGACGCATGCCCGAGTTGGTCGCACCGACCGTCCGCCTGCACGCCCCCTGGTTGGCGGCCCACGACGAGTGGGGTCCTGGCCCGCACGAGGACGGGTTCGGGCTGCGGTCGACAGATGAGGTGCGCTCGCCGGAGGGTTTCGCGGCCTGGGTGACCCGGCTGGCCGACCAGTCCGACCCGGGGAAACGGCCGGACGCCGGCCCGGTGTGCACGTACCGGTGGATCGTCGAGGACGACCGGGTGCTCGGCGGGATCGCGCTTCGCCACCGGCCCGACGACCGCCTGTTGCGGGTCGCGGGCCACATCGGTTACGGCATCCGGCCGTCCGCGCGTCGGCGTGGGCTGGCGACGTGGGCACTGGGCCGGATGCTCGGTACGGCCCGGGCCCTCGGGCTGGGTCGGGTGCTGCTGGTCTGCGCGGCGGACAACGTCGCGTCGGCGGCGACGATCGAGCACCACGGCGGCGTCCCCGAGGAGATCCGGGACACCGAACCCGGTTCCGCACGGCGGTACTGGATCACGCTCTAGCCCACCGGCCGTTGTCGCCGAAACGACGCAGCGTCCAGCGGGCCGGTGGCCACCCGCCGGGGTCGTGGTCGGTGGTCCACTCGGTGATCGAGGCCGGGGGCACGTCCAGGTCGAACGCCCGGAAGACCGGCTGCGCGCCGAGCGCGTGGAACGCGCCCTCGACGGTCTCGCTGTGGCCGACCAGAACCACTGTGGAGCCCCGGTGCCGGTGGGCGATCTCCATGAT
>NZ_JAGPXZ010001112.1:0-1402 GCF_018070305.1 Micromonospora sp. M51
GTACATGGCCAACCCCGGGCTGCGCGCCGCCGCACCCGGCAACCTGCCCGTCACGTACGTCTCGAAGGCGGCCCTGGCCACCTGCGCCGCGCTGCGGGCCGCCCAGGACCGGCGCGACGACGCGCGGGCCAGTTTCCTGTCCCGGATCCAGGCCGACGACCTGCTCGACCCGCCGCGCTGCCGGCCGGGCGCCGAGGTGCAGGTCGGCGAGCGGGTCAGCCTCGCCTACGACGCGGCGATGATGCTGATCCGGGCGGTGGAGAGCCTCGCCGCCCGGCTGCACCACGCCGACCCCCGGCAACGCTGGGAGCCGAGCGCCGTCAACCCGGTGGCGGTGCACGCCGAGGTGCTGCGGCAGAACGCCGGTCAGGGCTATCCGGGGGTGGCCGGGCTGATCCGGTTCACGGCCGACTCGGGGGAGCCGGTCGACAAGCGACTGGCCCTGATGCGGGTGGAGCAGGTGCCCGATGTGGCGAGGGCGCCGGTGGAGGTGTTCCGCTGCGGGGTGGCCGACGTGCCCGGCCCGGCGGTGTGCGGCCCGGCCTGACCGACACGTCCTCGCAGGACTGTCCGGGCGCCGCCGGTGTCCGTTAGGGTTCCGGGGACCAGGCGGCCGTGGCGTTGGGGGCAGAGGGTGGGCAGGCTCGCGTCGGCGTACGGGCAGGCGGTCAACTCCCACCGGGCGGCCCGGGCGCACCTGGACACCGTCCGCGGTGTCCTCGGGGCGGCACCGACCGTCGCACCGGTCGACGACGACGTGGTGGCCCGCCTCGCCCGCCTCGGCGGTGCGCTGGCCAACCCCGCCCCGGGTGCCACCCCGCTGACGGACCAGCCGGCAGCGGTGCGGATCGGTGCGGCGTCCACAGCGGACGGCGGCTTCCCGGTGCTGGTCCCGCTCGGCGGCGGCCACCACCTGGCGCTGGACGCCGACGCCCGGGAGTCGCAGGTCGCCGGGCTGCTGCGGGCGCTGGTGCTGCGGCTGGTCGCCACCGCGCCACCCGGTCAGGTTCGCGTCGTCGGCATCGACACCGCCACGCTCGGCGCCACCTTCGGCCCGCTACGACCGCTGCTCGACGCCGGGGTGCTCGACCCGCCGGCCACCAGCGAGGCCGAGGTGGCCGCGTTGCTGGACGCCGCCGAGAAACACGCCCGTGCCGCGCAGCACGGTGCGGCGACCGCCCGCCGCCTGCTGCTGGTCGTCGCCACCGCCGCGCCGCCGCCGCGCGAGCTGGCCCGGCTCGCCGCGCTCACCCACGCCGGCCCGGCCGCCGCCGTGTGCGTGCTGCTCGCCGGCCACCCGTCCCGGCAGCCCGGCGAGACCCCGCCGCCGCTGGGTGGCACCACGGCGGTGCGGTTCAACCAGGGGTACGCACACGTCGGCGACCCGCCCGGCGCGCCGTTC
>NZ_JAGPXZ010001113.1:0-1392 GCF_018070305.1 Micromonospora sp. M51
AGTTCGGGCCGGGCGCCCGCGTGGACAGCAGCGGCAACGTGTTCCACGCCGACGCTCAGGCGCGCCAGGACGGCGGCTGGCACGGTCGACGCCGGCAATTGGTGCGGATGACCGCCGCGTTCGGTCTGGCCGCCGCCGGCACCGCCGTCGGCACCCTGGCGGCCATCAACCGCCGCTCCCGGTCGGACCGCTGATGGCGGACGTCGAGCGTCAGAATGCGCCGACCGTCACCGGCGCGCACAATGGGGCGATCATGGCGAGCTGTCTCGTGGAAGTCGACGAGTCGTCGGCGGTGGTCCGGTTGACCGGTGTGCTCGACGCCGCCGGAGCCGAGGCGGTACGCGGCGCCCTGCTCACCCGCCTCGCGGACCGCCCCGGCCCGGTGGTGGCGGACGTGACCGGTCTGCGGTTCGTCGAGCCGGCCGGTCGGGGCATCTTCGCCGACATTCGCCGGGAGGTCGCCGACTGGCCCGCCGCGGATCTGCTGCTGTGTGACCCGACGGCCGCCGGGCCCGCCCAACCGGACTCCGCAGCCGCCGGGCCCGCCCACTCGGACTCGGCGCTCGACGGCGTGCCGGCCTGGCCGACGCTCGACGGCGCGCTGGCCGCCATCGCGACGACACCACTGGCGGCGGTGCTCACCGCCGAACTCGCCCCGACGGTGGGAGCCGCCCGGCAGGCCCGCGATCTGGTCAACACCGGTTGCGAGCGCTGGGGCATGCCGACGCTCGCCGATCCGGCGTGCATCGCCATCACCGAGATGGTCAACAACGTGGTGGCCCATGCCCAGACCCCGATGACGGTTCGGCTGGCACCCCAGGAGACCACCCTGCACCTGGCGGTTCGTGACCACTCCCCGCGCCGGCCGACGTTCGCCGGGATCTCCCCGCCGTCCCGGGCCGGCGGCCGGGGCCTGCTGCTGATCGACACGGTGACCCGTCGCTGGGGCAGCAGCGCCGTAGGGGACGGCAAGGTCGTCTGGTGTGTGCTGCACCCGGACGACGAGGCCCTCTGACCAAGCTGATCGCGGCGTACCTCGCCGGCCGGTACGCGCTGCCGGCCCCGGGCTTTCGCCGTCGACGCCCGGTTCGGTGCCGTTTCGCCGAAGGGTCACCCGGTTACGGCGGGAGGGCAGCGGGTAGTGATCAGACATGCGCGACAACGAGTACCCGACCCCCGTGTCCGACACCGAGGCGCAAGGGCTGCCCGACACCGCCGATGACGACTCGACCGCCAACGACGACGTCTTCACCGGGCGCGAGGCGGACGGCCCCGACCCGGCCCAGCTGCCCGGCGACCGGACGCCGGTGGCGGTGGACCGGTTCGGAACGACAGCTGAGGAGCAGCTCGACGGTGAGTCGTTGGACTACAAGCTCGACCGTGAGGTCTACG
>NZ_JAGPXZ010001114.1:0-1391 GCF_018070305.1 Micromonospora sp. M51
GAAGCGCCCCGGGCCCGCCCCGGCGCGGCGGAGCACCGCGGCGGCCGGGGCGGCCAGGTCGACGCCACGATGGCCGGGCAGCCACGGGCGGGGCGGCGGGTCGAAGCGGCGCACCAGCCGTGGCGGCCCGTCGACCGGCCAGCGGAACCGCCCGGTGGGCGCCGGGTCGGCGACCGGCACCGTCAGGGCCGCGACCGGCACTGTCGGCGTCGGTGGTTGGCCGGGGACCGCCGCGCCCAGCACCGCCAGCCCGCAGAGCTGGACGGTCAGCGCGAGCGGGAGCGCGGCGCTGAGCAGCACGGTGCGTCGGATCGAACGGAGGGCTGGCGGTCGCATGACGGCAGCCTCCGACCCTGGCGGGGTCGTCCGCCAGCCCGGCCGGCGGGCCTGTGGACAACCGGCGGCGCTGTGGACGAGCACCCGACGGCTTCGATGATCTGTTATGCGCTGTCCCCCGGCCCGACGCGGGTGCGCCGCCGTACCTCCGGTGCCCGTTTTCGGACCGCCAGGAAGGGCCTAGGCTGTGCCGCGTACGGCGGGTGCCGCCGTCTGCACCGGGGAGGCCCACATGACCACTCACGCTGACCGGACGTCGCCGCTCACCGGGCCGACGGTGGCCGACGTGAGCGGCCCGTCGAGGCTCGCCGAGCCGGACGAGACGATCAGCGCGGAGGAGTTGCAGCTCGCGGCCCGCAACCACGGCATCCCGTTGGAGGCGCTGCGCTACGACGTCACCCCGGCCGGGCTGCACTACCTGCTGATCCACTACGACATTCCGGCGCTCGACCCGGCGACGCACACGCTGAGCATCGGCGGGGCGGTGGACCGGCCGTTGACGGTGACCCTCGCCGACCTGCGCGAGCGCCAGCGGGTCACCCAGCAGGTGACGTTGGAGTGCGCCGGCAACGGCCGGGCCCTGCTGCACCCCCGGCCGGTCAGCCAGCCGTGGCTGGTCGAGGCGGTCGGCAACGCCGAGTGGACCGGCACCCCCCTCGCTCCGCTGCTGCGGGAGGCGGGCATCGACCCGGAGGCGGTGGACGTGGTCTTCACCGGCGCCGATCACGGCGTGGAGCGCGGGGTCGAGCAGGACTACCAGCGGGCGCTTCCGGTCGCCGACGCGCTGCGTGAGGAGGTGCTGCTGGCGTACGAGATGAACGGCGCTCCCCTGCTGCCGCAGCACGGCGCGCCGCTGCGGCTGATCGTGCCGGGCTGGTACGGCATGGCGCACGTGAAGTGGGTCCACTCGATCGAGCTGCGGACCGAGCCGTTCGCGGGGTACCAGAACGCGGTGGCCTACCGGGTACGCCGCGACGCCGACGACCCGGGGGTGCCGGTCACCCGGATCGAGCCGCGTGCGCTGGTCCGCCCGCCCGGCTTCCCCGATTTCATGT
>NZ_JAGPXZ010001115.1:0-1390 GCF_018070305.1 Micromonospora sp. M51
CGGTTCGCTCGCCGCGGAGGTGCTCTCCGCCGGCGACATCGGGCTCCCGCTCGGCCCGGCCGGCACGGCCGCGCTGATCCCGGCCAACATCCGGGCGTACGGCGAGGGCCTGGAGCTGCCCGAGGACGAGGTCCGCCTCTACGTGGCGCTGCGCGAGGCCGCCCACCAGCGGCTGTTCCAGCACGTCCCGTGGCTGCGTGGGCACGTGCTCAGCGCGGTCGAGATGTACGCCTCGGGCATCCGGGTCAACCGGGAGGCGATCGAGGAGGCGATGGGTCGGGTCGACCCGACCGACCCCGAGTCGATGCAGGCGATCGCCCTGGAGGGCATCTTCACCCCGGAGGACACCCCGGCGCAGAAGGCCTCACTGGCCCGCCTGGAAACCGCGCTCGCCCTGGTCGAGGGGTGGGTGTGCCACGTCGTCGACAGCGCCGCCAGCGACCGGCTGCCCAACGTCGTCCGGTTGGGCGAGGCGTTCCGCCGTCGTCGGGCCGCCGGCGGTCCCGCCGAGCAGACCTTCGCCGCGCTGGTCGGCCTGGAGCTGCGTCCCCGCCGGCTGCGCGAGGCCGCGGCGCTCTGGGCGGCGCTCACCCAGCACCGTGGCATCGAGGGCCGCGACGCGGTCTGGGGCCACCCGGACCTGCTCCCGTCGGACGACGACTTCGCCGACCCGGTCGCCTTCGCGATGAACGACATGGACCTCAGCGAGCTGGACAACTTCGACTTCACCGCCCCCGGCGGGGTCGAGGAGAAGGCCCCCGGTCAGCCGGGTCAGCCCGGTCCCTCGGGTCAGTCCGGCCCGTCGGGTCAGTCCGGCCCGTCGGGTCAGTCCGGTCCGTCCGACGAGACCGACGGCGAGGGTGACGCCAAGTCCTGACGTCCGCGCATTGATGGCCGATGCCCGGGGTTCCCGCCTGATCGACAGCGGGTGCCCCGGGCGCGTGTTCGGCACGTCAACGGAGCAGGCCGGATCGCGGAGCAGGCCGGATCGCGGAGCAGGCCGGATCGCGGAGCAGGCCGGATCGCGGAGCAGGCCGGATCGCGGAGCAGGCCGGATCGCGGAGCAGGCCGGGCTGACGGTTCAGGCGGGTCGGGCCGACCCGGAGAGCAGGGCACGGGTCGCTTCCCAACCCTCGAAGGCCGGGTCCAGCGTGGCCAGGTCGGCCGGGCCCCGCAGTCGTCGCCACCCGGCGGTGACCGCCACGTCACCCGGGCGCGGGGCATTGGCGCGCGCCTCGGCCGGCGTCGCCGTGTCCAGCTCCAGCGTCGGCAGCCATTCCGGCGCGGGCAGTCGTGACGCGACCCCGAGCAGACCAGGGCCGCCGCCCTCGACCGGAGCCACCGCGACCGGTCGGGTGGTGAGTGGGCGCAGCAGCTTGCCGACGGTCAG
>NZ_JAGPXZ010001116.1:0-1390 GCF_018070305.1 Micromonospora sp. M51
CGGGATCGAGGCCCGGGTACGTGGCGCCGACCCGGCCGCCCCCGACGAGGTGCGCACGGTCACCGGCCAGCACCAGGTGGCCGTCACCACCGGACGGGTCGAGTCGCTGCGCCTCACCCCGAGCGCCCCGCCGGCCTGCGCCGAGGCCATCGAGGCGATCCTGGCGGCCGACTGGTTGATCTTCGGGCCGGGCAGCTGGTACACCAGCGTGCTGCCGCACCTGCTGGTGCCGCAGTTGGCCGACGCCATCGTGTCCACCTCGGCCCGGCGGCTGGTCACGCTGAACCTCGCCGCGGAGAAGGAGACCCTCGGGCTCTCCGTCGCCGACCACCTCGCGGCGCTGCACTGGTACCTGCCCGAGCTGAAGGTGGATCTCGTGCTCGCCGATGCCAAGGCGGTGGGTGACCCCGAACCGGTCGAACGTGCGGCAGAATCGCTGGGTGCCCGCCTGGTCCTCGCCCCCGTCGCCGTTGTCGACGGGACTCCCCGCCATGATCCGGCTGCCCTGGGCGCCGCGCTGGTGCCTGTCCTGGGCGCCGATCGTTAGACACGTACGTAATCTCCGGCGACACGCCGGAACAGGTCCGTGAGGGGACGCACAATGGCGATGACGGCCGCGGTCAAGGACGAGCTGAGTCGGGTCGACGTGCCCAAGCCCTGCTGCCGGCGGGCGGAGATGGCCGCGCTGCTGCGCTTCGCCGGCGGGTTGCACATCGTCTCCGGCCGGGTGGTGGTGGAGGCAGAACTGGACACCGGGGCGGTTGCCCGGCGGCTGCGCCGGGAGATCGCCGAGGTCTACGGCTATCCCAGCGAGATCCACGTGCTGGCCTCCGGTGGGCTGCGCAAGGGCAGCCACTTCATCGTGCGGGTGGTCAAGGACGGCGAGGCTCTCGCCCGGCAGACCGGGCTGCTCGACGTGCGGGGCCGCCCGGTGCGCGGTCTGCCCCCGCACGTGGTGGCGGCGAACGTCTGCTGCGCGGTGTCCGCGTGGCGGGGCGCGTTCATGGCCCACGGCTCGCTCACCGAGCCCGGCCGCTCCAGCGCGCTGGAGATCACCTGCCCGGGGCCGGAGTCGGCGCTGGCGCTGGTCGGGGCGGCCCGGCGCATCGGCATCACCGCGAAGAACCGCGAGGTGCGCGGGGTGGACCGGGTGGTCGTCAAGGACGGCGACGCGATCGCCGCGCTGCTCACCCGGATCGGCGCGCACTCCAGCGTGCTGGCCTGGGAGGAGCGCCGGGTACGCCGGGAGGTGCGGGCCACCGCCAACCGGCTCGCCAACTTCGACGACGCCAACCTGCGCCGTTCGGCGCGGGCGGCGGTCGCCGCGGCCGCCCGGGTCACCCGCGCGCTGGAGATCCTGGCCGACGAGGCGCCGACCCACCTGACCGAC
>NZ_JAGPXZ010001117.1:0-1388 GCF_018070305.1 Micromonospora sp. M51
GCTGGTCCGGCTCGGCTGCAACCAGATCGTCCGGGCGACGCTGAGCACGCCCGACGACGGGCACCTGGTCACCGCCGGCCTGTTCAACCTCACCGACAAGGTCAGCGCGGAACGAGCCCGGGACCGGCTCCGGCAGCTGCTCGACGAACGGCAGGGCCGTTTCCGTGGCCTCACCGGCGACGACGGCGACGGCACCGACGTCCTGACCAGCGCTCCGGCACGCGTCGGCTGGCAGGTCCGCGGCCACTACCTGGCGTACGCCCTGGTGGTCCGCAAGGACGGCGCGGCGGTCAAGGCGGGTGACGCCAAGGTCCGCGAGATCCTGTTCGACATGATCGAGCTGCACCTCAGCCGGAGCGTGCTGCAACAGCGCGCCGACGGTGGCACGGCCGCGCAACCGACGGCCGGGCCGACCGACAACAGTGGAAGCCAGGGCGGCAACGGCGAGCTGCCAGGCGACTGACCGGTTCCCCGATGACGGGTGTGCTGCCGACAGGTGGCACACCCGTCGTCATTGGCGGTCCGGGCGGTCAGCCTTCGACCGGAACCCGCAACCGGCGGGTCAGGTCGGCGCGGCGTGCGTACTCGGTCGGATCGGACGGGTAGCCGACCGCGACCAGGGTCAGCCCGTGCGCGGGCGCCACTGTCACCTCGCTGGAACGCTCCTGACGGGTGAGCAGGCTCCCCGGCCACTCGACCGGGCGGCGGCCGTCCCCGGCCACCAGCATCGCCCCCACGAGGCTGCGCACCATCGCCTGGCAGAACGCGTCGGCCTGCACGGTGGCGACCAGGATGCCGTCCGGGTCGCGACGCCAGTCCAGCCTGGTCACCTCGCGCAGCGTGGTCGCGTGCTCCTTGCGCCGGCAGTACGCCGCGAAGTCGTGCTCCCCCACCAGCCCGGCAGCGGCGGCGTTCAGCGCCGTCAGGTCCAACGGTCTCGGCCAGGCCAGCACCTCGTGCCGGCGCAGCGGCTCCGCACCGAAGGGCGCATCGGTGACCCGGTACTCGTAGCGCCGGAAGGTCGCCGAGAACCGGGCGTCGAAGTCGGCCGGCACCTCCGTCATCGCCCGTACCCGCACGTCGGTGGGGAGCAGCCGGGCCAGGCGGCGCAGCAGTCGCCCTTCGTGCTGTCGCCACACCTCCACCGGCAGGTCCAGGTGGCACACCTGCCCGGTGGCGTGCACCCCCGCGTCGGTCCGACCGGCCACCGTCAGCCCGGTGGCAGTGCCGACGCCGAGGACCAGGTCCAGGGTCTCGACGAGCACCCCCGCGACGGTGCGCCGAGCCGGCTGGGCGGCCCAGCCGGAGAAGTCGGCGCCGTCGTACGAGACGTCCAGCCGCAGCCGGATCCGCTCGTCCACCTCGTACCTCCTGTTACGGGTCGGGCC
>NZ_JAGPXZ010001118.1:0-1385 GCF_018070305.1 Micromonospora sp. M51
GAGGAGACCGACAACGGCGTCACCCACACCTACTCGGCCGGGCACAACTTCGCCCAGCCCCGTCAGCTCGCTGCGTTGCGCCGCAACCTGCGCGGGCAGAGCGGCGGCAAGGGCCGGACCGACCTGCAGGCCCGGATGAGCGCGCTCGGGGAGGCGGTGGAGCGCTACTGCGGGGTGTGGCGCGGCGACCGGCCCGTACACCGGGCGACCTACCGGCAGCTCGGCCCGGAACGCGCGGTGCACCTGCGGGAGCTGCTGCTGTTCTCGGAACGCCAGTACGCCGACCGGGAGCGGCTCAACCGCGACCTGGGGCACCTGCACCGTGTTCCCCGCCCGCTGCCCGACGAGGTGGAGCTGGACTGGACCACGGGTTGGTCGCTGACCCGTCAGACACCGCGCGAGCTGCCCGCAGCGCACTGCTGGTACGGGCATCCGGAGCTGACCGGGCTGGGGGTGTGCTCGGCCGACTCGAACGGCTGCGCGGCCGGCGGCAACCTGTCCGACGCGATCCTGCAGGGCTTCTGCGAACTCGTGGAGCGAGACAGCGTGGCCCTGTGGTGGTACCACCGCTCCCGGATGCCCGGGGTGGACCTGACCTCGTTCGCCGACCCGTGGACGGCCGCCTGCGTCGACCATCACGCCACCGCCCTCGGCCGCGAACTGTGGGCCCTCGACCTGACCGCCGACCTGGGCGTACCCACGTTCGCGGCGGTGTCCCGTCGCGTCGACCGGGGGCCGGAGGACGTCCTGGTCGGCTTCGGCGCGCACCTGGACGCGCGGGTCGCGCTGACTCGGGCGCTGACCGAGGTGAACCAGTTCCTGCCCGCCGTCGCCGGCCCCGGGCGCAACCGGTACGGGGTCGACGACCCGGACACCGCGCGCTGGTTCGGCACCGTGCGGGTGGCCGAGCAGCAGTGGCTGGCCCCGGATCCCAGCCGGCCGCCGCGCACCGCGGCGGACCACCCGCCGCTGACCACCGGCGACGTCGGGGACGACGTGCGGTGGTGCGTACGCCGGGCCGAGCAGGCCGGCCTGGAGGTGATCGTCGTCGACCAGTCCCGACCGGACGTCGATCTGGCGGTGGTGAAAGTCGTCGTTCCGGGCCTGCGGCACTTCTGGCGTCGACTCGGTCCCGGCCGGCTGTGGGACGTGCCGGCCCACCTTGGCCGGAGCCCACTGGCCGTCGACGAGACGTCGGCCAATCCGCTGAACGTCTTCTTCTAGCCGGTGATCCCGGGCCCACCGGGAGCGCGGGAAGGATGTGGGGATGACCACCGTCGTGGACCCGGTCGGTCGGCGACCGTCATGAGCGGCTCCGTCGTCGGTCCGCCGATACAGGAGTCGTACCGGCTGCGCCGTGACGCGGAGCTGCGGATCGGTGCGGA
>NZ_JAGPXZ010000112.1:0-11829 GCF_018070305.1 Micromonospora sp. M51
CTCGCCAGCTGATCCGCTTTCCTTAGGTCAATGCTGGCCAGAACCAGCGTTACCACAACGCCGACGACGGTAAAACCGAGCAGAGCGACGAGCAGCGCCCGGGCGGGTTTCACGCATTCGCTCCTTCGGCCGCCGTCGACCTCACGCCGGACAGTATGCGAGACACGAGACCGCCCCGCGGTCATCCGAACGTGTGTTGTCGTCCGTGACCGTTGATCAACAAGCGGTTGGAAGGCAAACTCGGTGTCCGCTCATGCCGCTGGTCGTGCATGGTCAATCGCCGGGCAACCGTCACCCCTTCGGCCGCCCGCGGACAGATATGCGCTCGCACCGGAGGCGCTCGCCGGTGCCGAAGCGCTACACGTCTTGAAACCAACCGATCGCTGGAGCGTTCATGAAGCTGTCCGCAAGTTCAGACGGCCAACGCTCCTGCAGCGCATCCACTTCCTCAGCGAGGGCATCCGCGGCAGCGCACGTCGGCGAATGCAGGCATCCCGGAAGCCCTGCACTCGCAAAGGCTCGGTGCATATCCCACGCCTGCGCCAGTTCGTCGCGGGAGAGCCGGTGAAGGACGTAGACGCGAGGGTTGAAGTCCCACGTCCCGCCAGCCGTGTCGTCGTTGATGACCATGACAAACCAGTACTCGCGACCATCATGCACGGCAACGCCCGTGATGGGGCCGTCGTACCAGTCGCTGAACCATACTTTCCGAACCTCAGCCAGCTCAGACAGACCCGACAGGCGGGAGACAGTATGCACGGGCTCGACCCTACTGCCGAGCAAGACTGCACAACCGCCGTCCTCCTCTGGCCGCAGTCCGCTCACCAAGGGGGCGCGGTAAGGGGCGTCAGGCGGGATCGAGGTAGGAGCTGACGCTGCTACAGCACAACCCGTCTGATGGCGGCGATCTGGTCGAACCAGTTGCTCAGCCGCGAGATCTTGACCCTGTCGCCGGTTCTCGGCGCCTGGATGATCAGGTCCTGCCCTATGTAGATGCCGACATGGCGCGGGTTGGCCATGGTGCCTTGGCTGCCGGGGATGAAGATGAGGTCGCCGGGTAGCAGGAGCGCCGGGTCGGCTACCGCCTTTCCGGCATTGACCTGGTCAGTGGTGACGCGGGGGATGGAGATGCCGGCGGCCCGGTAGGCCGATTGCATCAGCGAGGAGCAGTCGCATTGTTTGTCGGGGTCGTCGGAGTGCGGGTCGGTGCAGGAGCCACCGAAGCGGTAGGGCGTGCGGAGCTGGCCGACAGCCCAGGAGATGGCGGCCGCTACTGCGGGTGGGGTGTCGACGGGTAACGCGAATCCGGCCGGGAGCGCGTCGAGGGCGTCGGTGGCGCAGTCGGCGAGGGTGTTGGTCAAGTGCTCCACGAGGTGCAGGGCGTCGTCGGTCCATGTGGCGTAGGCGTCGGGGAACGCGGACAGCTGGACGGCTTGCGCGGCCTGGGTGAGTGGCATCGTCTGCCAGCCGGGCACCCTCTGGAGCTTGTCGAAGAACTTGCCCGCCTGGTAGGCGGGCTCGGACAGTTGCGCGATGGTGCCCCAGCCTTGGCTGGGTCGTTGCTGGAAGACGCCGATCGAGTCGTGGTCGTTGCGGTCGCCGAGGTAGGGCAGGTTGCGCAGGCCGGATTCCTGGATGGCGGTGGCGACGGCGACGACCCAGCCCCAGCGGGGTACGCCTTTGGTGACGCCGACGTCGATGATCGTGGCGGCGGTGTCGAGTTGCTCGGTGTCCCATCGGCCGGGGCTGGGCGGCTGCCCCGAGAGGCGTAGGCCGGGTGGGGCGGAGATGGCGCACCCGCCGGGGCCGCCGCCGAGGACGGAGGACAGCAGTAGGAGGGGCAGGCCGAGACAGGCGATGACGACGACCGTGACGACGCCGATGATGATCTTTGCCATGGTGGTGGCCTCTCGGGATAGCGGCAGGGGTCGGTCTGCGTGTGGGGTGTGCGGCTGGACGCCGCGACGTGGGTTCTAGAGGCGGTAGAGAAGGGGAAGTAGCGCGGCGTGGGTCTCGCGCCGGCAACCATGATCAGGGTGTGGGCCGGGAACAGCGAGTGGTCCACGTCGTGGGGTGGCGTAGCGCCAGTCCCAGTGGCCGGGCTCCAAGCTGGGTACGTACCAGAGGGCGTGGGCGGCATCGAGAGACACGGCGCCGTTGGTCGGTGGGGCGAGCAGGGTCAGGGGTTCGCTGGTGCAGGTGGCCAGGCAGTGGGAGGCGGGGTTGTTGTAGATCGAGCGTGGTTGGCTGTGGTGGATCGGGCACCGGCAGTCGCAGGCGCGCCCGCGGGCGTTGCGGTGAGTGCGGCGCGTTGATGTCTCCCGTGGTCACCAAGCGCGAATAGGTCGTGGGCCGCCCTCATGGGGCGGCCCATGCTGAGCGGTCGGGTCAGTCGGTGGACGTGCCGAGGACGTTGCCGGCTTGGCGGAGCAGGTGCTCGATGACGAGGCTGGCGTCGTGGACGTCGGCGCGTGTGTCGATCTTGGTGGCGTTGTCCCAGTCCCAGGTGCCGTTAGCCATAGCGGGGATGTGCCAGAGGTCGCCGTCCTGGTCGAGGAAGAACGCGCAGCCCCGCTGATGGGCTACAAGTGTGAGGGGTTGGGTGGCGCAGGTGATGGTGCAGGCGCAGCCGGCCTCGTTGTAGGTGGTGCGCGGCAGGCGGTGATGAAGGATGCAGCGGCAGTCGCAGACCCTGCGCCACGGCGGCGTGTGCGTCACGGGTTTCCTCCGCATGGGGTGAATGCGCGTACGCCTCGGTCGCCGCCGGCGTTGGGGCGGCTCCGAGGCGTACGCGATGGGTTCGGGTTGTGTCAGGCCGTCATGCGTTCGGCGGTGGGATGGCGGAGGTTCCGCCTGGTCCGAGGAGCAGGTCGTCCTGGACCTGCCGGGTTTCCTCGACGGTGAGCACGTAGGCCGGCAGCCGCGGAATGTGTTCGCGCCAAGCGCGGTAGAGGCGGTGGGTCCCGTCGATGAGGAGCGTGGCGGGCGGCTGTTCGTTGACGCTGATCTGCGCCACGATCAGGGGCTCGGCCACGTCGGTGGTCATGGCGTAGGTCCGGTTGAGGGCGGTGCTGCTCGGGCCGATGACGCTGGTTGTCCACAGGTTGTCGAGATGGGCAAGGCCGTACGCGGCGGCCCACGCTGGCACGTCTAGGGGTCGGGTGTCGCGGGGCGACGCCGCGATCACCGCCTGCGCCGTGTCGATGGAGAACACCCACGGGCCGAAGTGGAACCACTGAGGTAGGCGAGGGCCGGTCACTGGTGGTCCTTTTTCGCGGTGAGGCGGGTGTAGATCGCGATGCAGCGCAGGATCAGCTCGTGTGACGGCAGGGTCAGCAGCTGTTGTCGCTTGTCGTCGCGGAGTTGGTCCCAGATGAGGACGGTGACGCTGGCCGACCACAGGTCGACGAGGACGCCGTCGATCTTGGCGTGCTGACGGTTGGTGACGATGCGCCGCAGCGTGTCGATGAGGGTGGGGTCTCCGGGTGGGTGGTCGGCGTCGTCGGGTCGTTGCGCCTCGGGGAGCAGGGTGTAGCAGTCCTCGCAGGTGGACTCGACGCTCGGCGGGTCTTCGGTCTTCCACAGCTGAACGTCGGCAGCAGGCAGGCCGCACACCGACTGTCGAAGGTCGCGGGGGTGGCGGATGTGGTGGATCACTGGCGTGCCGTCTCGGTTGGTCCGTGCCGATTGGTGCTCGGGGCTGCCATGGGCGTGTCCGTTCTGTGCGCGTCGGGGCAGCGGTCGGTGGACCGCCGCCCCGAGGGGTCGAGGTGCGGTCAGACCGTCAGCAGGTCGAAGGCGGCCACCTTGAGCTCGCCGACGTTGCCGGTGAGCACCCGGTTGGCGCGGGCGAACTCGTTCTTGGCGGGCTGGTAGTGGTCGAGGTACTCAGTGATGGCCTGGTAGCCGGCCCACCGGGTGCCGGAGATGGCCTCCTGGGTGTCGGCCTCGCGGATCAGGTACTTGAGGGTGCCGAGGCGCTGCTTGGCGTTGTTGTGGGTCTGCTCGGACGCGTTGTCCTTGACCGGCCACACCTCGGCGACGACCTTCTCGAACTCGCGCATGGTCAGCTCGGTCTGGAGCATCCGCTCGGCGGCCTTCTCGAAGGTCTCCATGTACGTCCACATCAGGCCCAGCGCCTCGCGGGCCTGGCTGATCTGGGAGTTGACGTTGGAGGTGTGTCGGAACGTGTAGTGCCCGGCGGAGTGGGCGAAGGCGGCGCGTTGGGTGTTGGCGCAGACGACCCGGATCGGGCTGGCGTCAACCCGCAGGGCGGCGGTGCCGTCGTGGGAGGTCGTGCCGATGAGGTAGAGGTCCAGCCGGTCTACCCCGGCGATCTCCATCGCCGTCGGCAGTTTCATCGTGACGAACACACTCTTGCCGCGGCGGAGGCTGCCGGCGGTCTCGAAGTGGGCACCGCCTACCTGATCGACGAGGCAGTCGAGCATCTCGGCGCACTGCTCGTTCTGGACCACGGTGTAGTCGGTGCCGACGATGCCCAGGTACTCGGTTGCGCTGGTGACCGGGTTGCGGCGTACGGTCATGCGCTTGTCGTCGGTGGGGATCTGCACCTCGACTCCGTCGACGATGTCGATGCCGACGGTGCGGATGGTCCGTACGCCCCAGTCGCCGAGTCGGGCGGCGGCCATGATCTCCTCGGCCTTCATCGTGTCCTGGGTGACGGTGCCCAGCTGGTGCCAGGCCGACAGGCGGGCGCTGGCGAAGGCGGTCGTTCCGTCGGCGAACGTTTCGAGTTCGTGGGGCACGGGGTTTCTCCTTCTCGAAATGCCTGCGGGGGCCGAGCGGATCCGCTCGGCCCCCACGATGGGTTGGGGACGGTGTGGGTTAGGACTGCTCGGCGTCGTTGTCGTCCTGGCCGGGTTGCTCTGCGCTGGTGCTCGCGGTGGGGCTCGGGTCGGCCTGGACCGGGTAGGTGAAGGTCAGCGGCGTCTCGGAGGCCAGGAGGATCCGGCCGCCGGCGGCGGCCTTGGTGCAGTTGTTGCGCACCGCCCCGGAGCTGACCGCGCGGCCGAGTTGTCCGCTGATGGCGGTGGCGATGTCCTGCGGGGTCATCGCCCGGCCCGGGTTCGCGGTCAGGACGTCGAGGGTCAGCTTCTCCAACTCGCCTCGGCCGAGCGGTTGGCTGCCGTCGGCGTTGGCGCTCCCGTCGCTGCGGCGGCCCACGATCGCGGTGATGCCTGGCGCGCGCGGGGGGATTCTCTGGGGCAGGGTGATGATGTGGGCTTCGCCGTCCGGTGCGACGACGTGCAGCGTGCCGTCCGCCCGGATCAGGGGTAGCACCGCCGCCGTGGCGCTCGGCGCGGTCACCAGGCCGCGGATGACCTGGTAGCACAGCGGGCAGCGGGGCGGCTCCGGGTTCGGGTCGACCTCGCTGGCCTTGGTCGGACCAGGGATCCACCGCTGTGGCAGGCCGGGCAGCCGGCGGGCGGCGTCGGCCTGCTCCATCGCGGTCAGCAGCCGCGAGGCGGTCGGGTGACTGATACCGCTCTCGGCCACGATCACGTCGAGAGTCGCGCCGCCATCGCCGTGATCGGCCAGGACACCCTTGATGGCCATGACCTTGCGGTCCCCAGGTCGAGCGGGCTGCACGACCGCGACCGTCCGCGCCGGCTCCTCCTCGCCACGGTCGGTGCCGTCCACGGTCGCGCCGTCGGACTCGGCCGCGTTGTCACTGTCGAGCTGGCTGCCCGCCTGGTCGGCCGTCGCCGTGTCCGGCGTGTCGATTGTGTCATCGCTGCCGTCGTCGGGTTGGTCGTGCTCGGCGGCAGCGTGGACCGCATCGGTGGGCTCGTGCCCTACCTCCGTGTGCGGTCGGTCGGCCGTGTTGTCGGGGTCCGGGTCGCCGATGTCGGTCTCGCCGGCCACGTCAACGGGCAAGAGCGCATCGGCGTCGCTCGGCGTGGCGAGGGTCCACCGTGTGGGCGTGCCCTCGGCTAGGTCGGCGTCGGGATTCACCGCGACGATGACACCGGCGTCGGCCAGGGTTTTGATCGCCTTGTCGGTGGTCGACCGGGCCTTGCCGGATTTGTCGGCCAACTCGTGGACGTCGCCCTGACCGAGGTCGGTCAGGGCGTCGAGGACGGCCTGCGTGGCAGGCGTCAGCGACAGCTGTTGCATCAGGATTTCCTTCCGTGGGAACTGGTGGGGACGCCGGGCACCGTGGCGTGCCGGACGGTGGTGCGCCGGGTCGCGGGCAGCGGCAAGCGCGGCAGGCGCGTGACGTCGCGCGCCGCCGAGGGGTGCTGCCCAGGCGCGACCCGGTGGTCGTGGGGTGGGTGGCGCCGCGCCGGCAGGTCAGGGGCCGGGGAGGGCCTCGCCGACGGTTGCGCGTACGCGGCCTGCGCCTCGTCGCCGATGAGGGGTGTCAACCCAGTTGCGGGCGTACCGATACTCCCGGGCCAGTTCCCTGATGGTCTGCACCAGTGCGGCGAGCGTGCTGGCGGAAGCGTTCAGGTCGTCTTCGGTGATCAGTAGGGTGCGTAGCCGGTCCACCGCGAGCAGCAGCTCGGTGCGCAGGTGCCGCAGGGTGGCGGCGGCTTCGGGCAGGTGCGCGGCGGCGGGGACCGGATCGGTGGCGTGTTGATCGGGGGGTGCGTTCGGTCGCCGCGGTGATCCAGCGGGCGATCGTGCCGAGGTGCGGCATGAGGTCCCCCGCTTCAACTGGTGAGGTGGGCGAGCTCAGCGGGTCGAGTTGATTCGGGGTGCGGTTGCGCCAGGTGTCGGAGTGGCGCAGGCGCCACCAGCGCAGCAGGGACCGGCAGGCTGAGGCGAGGTCACCGCACGCGGGTAGCGGATACACCGTGGCGAGCGGGGCTCGGTGATGCGGCTGGGCGATGTAGGCGGTCGGCGTCCATCCGTGCTCGGTCTCGGTGACCTCGCCGATGACGCGATCCGGGTAGGGGATGTTGAATGCCCCCGCGGCCTCGGCGTCGGGCACCACCAGCCAGGTGTGTGGGTCGCTGCGCCGTAGCGTCGCCACGCCACGCGACGGGTCGCAGCGCCGCAGCAGGAGGTACCGCTCGTCGCCGTCACCGATCGGCCGGTGGTTGCGCCAGGCGTGGTAGCAGGTGATGAGCGCGGCTCCGAGGACGTTGTGCCGTTCGCGGGCGATGAGCGCGTCGGTGAGCGTCTGGTGGTAGGCGGCGATGTGCAGGTCGACGCGGGCGGCCAACCCTTGCCGGGCCGTCTCGGCGAGCACACCCACTCGGGCGAGGGCCTCATTGAGGCCGGTGGTGCTGTCGGTGAAGTCGCGGGCAGTCCTGTGCAGGATGCGGGCAAGGTCGCCGAGTGGGTCGGGGGTGGCGGTGTCGTGGCGCCACAGGTGCTCGGGCCGGACGTCGTTGGTGTCGGCGGCGCTGCGCCGCAGCGCCGGATCGGTCAGGAACACGAGAGTTCTCCTTCGCGGACGGGTTGGGTTGTGGGCATGCCGAGCACCGGTCGCAGCGGGGCTGCGACCGGTGCGGGGTGCTTCAGGTGGTAGGTGGTTAGGCGATGGCGACGGCGCACAGGCGTGCGCTGGAGCGCAGGCCACGCACGTAGGCGCAGGCTTCGTTGAGGAAGCGGAACCGGTCGGCGACGGATTCAGTGGCGGGGGTGAGCAGGCGTCCGTCGGTGGTGATCAGCGCGTCGCCGATCAGCGCGATGCGCCAGTGCAGCCCGACGTAGGTGGCTTCGCCGGCCTGGTAGACGGACAGCTCGTACGGGTCGAAGGAGAGAGCGAGCATCGCCAGGACGCGGGGCTGTTGCTCGAAGCGGCGGCGGGCCTCGGCCACGCTGACCTTGGTCGGGTCGGCGTGGTGTTGGGCGAGGTAGTCCTCGAAGGGGCGGGCCGGACGGGTTGTCGCGGCGATGTGGGTGTTCCAGGCCCGCCAGCGCAGGGCGGCGTAGTGGGAGGCTGTGGCGGCGGTGCCGGTCAGGTCGAGGCGACCCTTGCGGCCTCCGGCGGCCATGGTGACCGCGCCGAAGCGGCGGGCGGCGTCGAGGAGGTAGTAGCCGAGGAATCGGGTCAGCCAGCCGATGAGGCGGCGGTGGCGGACCTGGTAGCGGCGGGCGGGGGTGCCGTTGGCGTGCAGAAGATCGTTGACCTTCTCCGAGGCGGCGAACCAGTCGGCGTCCTCGCCGGGGGCGAAGCAGACGGTGATCACCGAAGCGGTGAGCGGGCGGGGTGTGGGCATGACGGGGTGCTCCCTTCGGGAACAGCGGGCGTGGAGTGGGATGCGCGGTGGTGCCACCGGCGCGCGGCGTCTGGGCCGGGAAAGTTGCCGTGTACGGCGCGGGGCGTGAATCACGAGCCGACCGAGGGTGGGCTGTGGGTGATCCCGCTGGCGCGGGCAGATCCGAGGAGGACCAGACGGGGCGGCGGTGCGAGCAAAGAGAGAAGAAGCTGCACCGTAGCCGTGGGACCTGACAGCGTCAGCGTTGTCAGGAACCTTGACCATGCCGGTGAGCTGCGCTGACAGGATTCGCCGTGGGAGTGCCAGGGTCTGTCAGGGTACGAAGACACCGTCGTCGTAGTTGGGGTTGTCCGCCACAGGCTGCCCGTGGTCGCTGGGCAGCTCGGCGAGCCGAACCCGAGAGGTGGCGCCTACCGGGAGCCAGACGGCCTCGGCCGGTTCGGCGGTGTGGGTGGCGGTCGCGACCGGTACATCGCCGTGCTGGCCGCGCAGGAGTTGGTGCAGGTGATCTTCGCGTTGCTCGCTGCTGAGCCAGAGCAGCACCGGGTAGCGGGGGCCGCCGCGGCGGATCAGCTGCGCGTACCGGTCGAGTTTGGCCACTACCCGGCCGAGGGGTTCGGTGCCGGTGTCGGCCTCCAGGAAGAACCCCGCCGTGGCGTCGGCGACGCTCCACAGGCCGTGACCGTCGGCGGTGATGGTGCGGAACTGCTTGGTGGTCATCGTCTCGGACCACCACCGGTCCAGGCGCGCCTGGGGGTGTTGGCGGGCATGCACGGTGAGCCGGACGAAGAACTCGTTGGCCATGAGCAGATGGGTCAGGTTCGGGTTGGCCGAGAGCCGGTCGACGATCTGATGGCTGGTACGCAGGGTCGGTTCGGGCCGGCGGTGAGCGGCGGCTTGGAACCGGTGCCCCTGGTGGCCGAGCGTCCAGTGCCACGGCTGGCTACCACCCCCGGCGCGGGCGAACCGGAACCGGTCCAGCAGGCCCAGGGCGGCCAGTTCACCGAGGCGGATCTGACAGGTCCGTCGGGCGAGGAACAGCATGCGGTGAATCTGATCGGTGGTGAGGACCTGGTGGTCATCGAGCAGCTGGAGAAGCCGACGGTCACGGCTGGTGATGTGGGGATAGATGGACAGGAGGGTGACCGGTCGTGATTGCGGCATAGCTGGATACACCCCTGGAGAGAGAGTCCCGTAGGGAGTCTGGATGAGTTGATCTCGGTTCCAGTGCTGGCGTCGGGCGGGTTGGGGCAGGTCAGGCACCTGACAGACCAGGGGCGTGGGACTCGTGTGGGGACTCGTGTCGCGGACACCCCCAGACGAGTCCCCAATGCCGCACCCAGCCGAGCCCCTATGCGAGCCGGAGTGCTTAGCGGTCGCGGTCGGTCATACGCCGCTTCATCGCGGTACGGGCGAGCTGCTGCATCGGCGGCTCACCACCGGTGCGGCCATGCGCGGAAGCGCACTCCTGCCGGATCGCGGTCGCTTCGCCCACCAGCGGCGCCGGCGGGTTGGTCACGAAGGTGAACGCGGGTAACTCCCGATTGCCGACCAACAGCCGGGCAGCAGCCGTATAGACATCGAGGTGCGCGAGGTCGTGTTCGTCCAGCTCCGGTTTGGTGTGTCGGGACAGGTCCCGCGCGTCAGCGGGGTCGACGTTGAAGAACAGCTTCGTGCGCGCGTTGGCCGACACCGCCGCGGCGATGTCATTGGGCAGTTGCGCCAGGTCCTGGTGCGCCAGGACGAGCCCGAGCCGAAAACCGCGGGCCTCGGCCAGCATGTCCCCGACGCTGCCGGGCAGCGTGAGGAAGTTGTGGCACTCATCGACGTAGAGGTTGGCGTCTTTGCGCTGGTCTTCGGGGACGCTGGCGCGGGCGATGGCGGCCTGCCAGACCCGGGCGACGATCATCGAGCCGAGGATGCGGCTGGTCTCCTCGCCGAGGATGCCCTTGGGTAGCCGGCACAGCAGCACCCCGCCGTCGAGTACCCGGCCCATGTCGAACGACGAGTGGGCATTGCCGATCACGGATTTCACGAAGTCCCGCAGGAGGAAGGCCCGGAGTCGGGCGAGGACGGGTGCGATGACCTGGCCCCGGAACTGTTCGTTGATGCCGTCGTACCAGAGCCAGAACCCGCCGAGGCCGTCCGGGTCGTCCAGGCCGTGGGTGAACCGGGCCCGGAAGTCCCGGTCCTGCAGCAACGATGGGACCAGGCTCAGGGTTGGTTTCGCGTGGCGCATCAGGGTGAGGCAGGCGACGCGCATGGTGTCGTCCATGCGGGGCCCCCACTGGCCTTGAAAGATCTTGGCGAAGATGCCGACGAGGTTGTCCACGGCTAGGTGCGGGTCCCCGCCGTCATCGAGGGGGTTGAAGCAGCCGGGGTTCTCCTGGTCCGGGTCGATGATCACTATCTTCTTGGCGTAGGAGGCGGGTAAGCGGTCGAGGATGTCGGTGATGAGGTCTCCACGCGGGTCGATGACGACGGTCCCGCGTCCGGACCTGATGTCGCCGAGGATCATGTTCAGCAGCAGCGTGGACTTGCCGACGCCGGTCTTGCCGACGACGTGTACGTGCTGGCGGGCGTCGGTGACATGCATGCCGATGCTGTGTTGGCCGATCTGTGAGCGGCCCAGCACCTTCACGCCCCGGCCGCCGGAGGGGACCTGCACGGGCGCCGGCACGGCCTTGGCCCGGGCCCGATCGAGGCCCGGGACGGCGAGGTCTTGCGGCAGCGCGGCGAGGGCCGCGAGTTCCGGGACGGTGGCCAGGAACCCGCGCCGCAGTCGCCGCCTTGCGATCGTGGCCACCGGGTGGGGCATCTTCATCCGGCGTAGCCGGTTCGGGCCGGTGTACGCCGCGGCGGCCGAGGCGATGGTGTGCCCAAGCCCGCGGAGGCGTTCGCGGACGTGGTTGGCCTGCTCCTTGTTGACTGGTGCGCGGTCGGCGGCGACGGCGAAGCGAACCGCGATCTCGAAGTGCGGCACCCGCACCGCCTTGTCCACGACGCTGCGGGCGTTGGCGGTGGCTACCGGATCCCTTTCGGCTGCCCGCGCCGCTGCGGCGCGCGTCGGGCTGTGCGGCCGGGACGGGCCGGGCAGGAAGACTTCCAGGAGCCATAGCAGAGGCTCGATGGCCAACCGCGCCGCACCCGAGAAAGCGTGGGCCGCCATGTCGGGCCGCCCGTGGGGGTGATTGCGGGTGGTGGCCGCCGCCCTGCGGGCCACCCGCACGCGGCGGGCGGGTGCCGGGCGGGCGAGGATCTGCACGCACGCCTGTTCGCGGTGCCGAACCTCAGCCCCGGCGGCAAGCAACGCCCGAAGCGGGTCGGTGTCGTGCTCGCTGCGCAGCGGCAGCCCGTCGGTGTGCTGCGGCCAGTGCGCCCCGCCCACCTGCTCGCCCACCTGGGCAGGGATCGGCGCGGCGGCATCGGCGATCGTGAGGGTCGCGGCGGGCCAGGCCGCCCGGACGGCGGCTTCGACCGCGCCGGGCGGCACCGTGCCCGGCACCCAGACCCGGATGGTCAGGTCACGGCCGGTCCAGGTGTATTCCCACCCGACGTGTGGGTACCCGTACACCCGGCGTCGCCACACCGACGGTGTCAGCACGCCCGTGAGCGTCGTCCAGAACGCGGCGGC